>CAILMA010000104.1 GCA_903835145.1 uncultured Bacteroidota bacterium | reverse complement strand
GCTAACCTCGAAGGCGCTATTGCAGATACCGTGCATGTGTTCAAAGATTGCGGCGACGGTAAAAACTGCTATGCCTTCCGCACGCCGCTGAGGTATGCCCGTTGGCTCAAGGAGGCCAATTTCAATTACCTCAATCTCGCCAACAACCACTCTTATGACTTTGGGCCAGATGGTGCCGCCAGCACACTAAATTTCCTGATGCAAAACGACATACGCACCAGTGGCATATTGCAGCACCCTTTCGACACCATTACCGTAAGAAATACCCATATAGGGTTTGTATCATTTGCACCACACAAAAATTGCCTTGACCTAAATAATGACTCGTTGGTTACCGCCTATACCACACTGGCTAAAACAAAGTGCGATATTCTTATCGTTTTCTTTCATGGTGGTGCGGAAGGCGCAGGTCGCACCCACGTACCCGAAGGCCATGAGCTATTTTATGATCAGGACAGGGGAGATATTCGCAAATTCACCCGCCTGTGTGTTGATGCCGGCGCCGACCTCGTACTTGGTTCAGGGCCGCATGTAGTAAGGGGTATGGAACTGTATAAAGACAAGCTCATAGCCTACAGTCTTGGAAACTTCGCCACCTATCATCTTTTTAATCTTAAACCTCCTATGAATATAGCACCCCTGCTACAGGTGAAAATTGATGCAACGGGCCATTTAATAAGCACAAGGGTGCTCTCGTTTATTCAACATGGTGAGGGCGTACCAAGGTTGGACAGCTCAAGGCAGGCCTATAAAATGATAAAAGAACTTTCAGCGAAAGATTTTGGTTACAAGGGAGTGAAACGGTGATCATGTTGGAATATTCAAAGCTTCAAAGAAAGCTTAACAATTTAATATTATCAGTTTTCATTTTTCTTTTTTGTACATTTCCATTAAAAATCAACTCCAATGCAAACTCCGTTTCCTCTTATCTTTCTTGGCATCATCCTGATGCTGCTTGCCTTCTGTTTCGTTACCGTGCAGCAGGGCACCGTGGCAGTAATCACTGTCTTTGGAAAGTTCCGCCGTATTCTACACCCGGGGCTCAATTTCCGTATTCCATTCGTTGAAACTATTTTCCGCCGCATCTCCTATCAGAATAGATCAATGGAGCTCAAATTCCAGGCCATTTCGCAAGACCAGGCGAACATCTATTTTACTGCAATGTTGCTATACTCTGTGCTCAATGAAGAAAGCCAGACTATAGAGAACGTAGCCTTCAAGTTTATGGATGAGCGCAGCTTTATGCAAGCGCTTATTCGCTCTGTTGAGGGTGAAGTAAGAGCATTTGTGGCTACCAAGAAACAATCTGAAATACTTCAGCTCCGCTCTGAAATTATCAATCACGTGAAGGAGCAACTGGATAAACAACTGGAAGGCTGGGGATTTCATTTGCTGGATATTCAAATCAACGACATCACGTTCGATGAGGAGATACTCAAGTCGATGGCGCGCGTAGTGGCATCGAACAACCTAAAGGCAGCCGCTGAAAATGAAGGACAGGCACTGCTGATCACCAAAACAAAAACCGCAGAGGCCGAAGGTAATGCCATTAAAATATCTGCTGAAGCCGAACGACTTGCCGCTCAAATGCGTGGACAGGGTGTGGCACTCTTCCGGGAAGAGGTGGCACGCGGTATGGCAATTGCAGCAAAAGAAATGGAAAGTGCCAATCTGGACGCGTCATTCATCCTTTTTTCTATGTGGACTGATGCCATCAAGCACTTTGCAGAATATGGCAAGGGGAATACAATTTTCCTCGACGGATCGAGCAACAATTATCAACGCACCATGCAGCAGCTTATGAGCACATTGCAAGGGTTTGAGCCTGATGAGAATGGGAACAAAAAATAAACCAAAAGGCTCTTTAAAACAGCCCAAAAGATAAGACGCATGCCACCGAAGGGTGCAAACACCTCGAGGGAACATCGTAAGAAATAATACAAAATATAGCAGGGCCTTTACTTACAAGGTCCTGCTCATTTTTAATATCCTGCTTATTGCTTCAGGTCGAGGACTGAGCATGTCGTTAGACAGTTCGTGTGCCAGCTGCATCTCTCCTTTTACATTCGCACAAAGATTACCCGAATTCAAAATCCCTGAATTTGAAAGTTGTGCGTACTGATATTTGTTGGTAAGTTTCTGATGTAAAGTTTTATTCATTGAGGTGGTTTGTTTCAAAAAAAACGACACAAGAGTTTTTTTATTGTGAATAACCCGAAAATAAAACGTTAACAAAAAACGGTTGCTAACTTGTCCAACTCCAACTTGATTTACAATAGGGGACTGCTGGCATCTTTTAATTATAATATATACAATACTGTTTTGTAAACTACTCAGGCTATCACCCCTTTGTAAATATTTTTTTGCAGAAATAATCACAATATATTGTCGCTGTTAACATTGTTTGTCACAATTTTGTACTTTGTAACCCTGTAATGAAAACTATAAGTATTATAGGTGGCACTGGCCTTGTGGGATCTTACCTTACCCGACTTCTTGTGGACAAGGGCTACGAAGTCATTATTTTTACGAGGGGAGCTACAAAGCTGCCCACCCGTAAACACGTGGCTTACGCACAGTACGATTCTGAAAAAGGACTGTGCGATATTGGCATGCTCAAAAAAACAGAGGTCGCCATTCACCTTGCTGGTGCCGGAATTGCAGATAAAAGGTGGACAAAGCAAAGAAAAAAAGAAATACTTACCAGCCGGCTGCGTAGTACTGAGTTTGCGATAAGGCAGCTCAAAGCGTTTGCTCCAAATTGCAAAACTTTTATAGCATCTTCGTCAACAGGGTACTATGGCCCTGACGGAGCAAGTAATACCGCATTTGCCGAAGAGGCTCCCGCTTATTACGATTTTATTGGTAGCGCGTGCAAAGAATGGGAGGCCGCAGCACGAAAAGCGGAACCGGATATGCGCACAATAATAATGAGGTTTGGCGTAGTGATGGGTAAGGAAGGAGGTCCGTTCCATCAATTTGCACGACTCATGGATCTGGAAATAATGCCAATCCTCGGGTATGGCAATCAGGTAGTAAGCTGGATAGAAGCAAGCGACCTGGCCCGCCTGATCATCTTCCTTATGGAAAACAAAAAAGCATCGGGAGTTTTTAATGCCGTAGCTCCCGTGCCGGTTACCCAGAAACAACTCACAAAAACAATCTCAACAATCAAGGGTGGACTAAGAATCCCCACTCCTGCTCCTGCGGTACTTCTTAAAATATTTCTCGGTGAACTAAGTTCAGAAGTATTAAAAAGCTGCACCGTAAGTGCCAAGAAAGTACAAGACCTCGGTTTCACCTACCAGTACCCTGAAATAACCGAAGCTGTGAAAGCCATTCTTAAAAAATAGGTCATATTTACATTTACGTCTTGCAGCGCCCAATAAAGGACCGTCATTGTCGTTGATACCTTGAATATCTGGCAGCCTATCGGGAAAGTTTACCAATTCAAGGGATCCAATTTTTGCAACATCAATTTATTTAGTAGCTTTAGGGCTTTGAATCACGAAATTTATTTCCTTATATGAAACGCTTATTGTTTTCCTTATCTGCCTTATTGATCATAGCTTTCTCTTGTACCAAACCAGCCTCGAGCCCAGCGGGTGTTACCGGCATACTGAAAACAGGCAGATGGAAAATCTCTTCTGCAACCGTTACAATGAAGCTACCCAGTGGCAAGGATACCACCATGGACTATATACAGTTCATACCTAAGTGCCATCAGGACGATTATATAAAATTCGATTCACTGGATCATGGTGCTATTTATAACAACGGCGTGTCTTGCTCTATAGCTGACCCAGATTCTATTGCGTTTGTGTGGCAGTTGAAGAATAAAGAACAGAGCCTGGATATCTATAGCGGGTTCTTTCTCATAGATTCGATAGCAGAGACCATTCTCCCATATCATATCGATACAATCTCACAGTCACCAATTCTTGTCTTGGATACAATTTCCGACAACCCAACCGTTGTGCTGGATACGATTTGGAATCTGAATTTCGCATCGGTTCCCACTGCTGCGTTCAATATTTACAACTCTACGCTTTCCAATGTAACATCAAGCTCATTTACGATGGATTTTGCTTTCGCGGGTCAGTACCCCGATTCTAACAATCACCATCAGTATGTGCCCAACATTTACAACGACAGCTTCCACTACCATGTAGTTTATACAAATTTTTAATATTTTTTAATACCACAGGAAACCACCGACCCTGTGCCGGTGGTTTTTTTATGAATAAGTTCAGTAGTATTTTTGCAAACTATTTATAATACAGTCTATGATACAGATTACCTTACCTGATGGCGCTGTCCGCGAATATGAAGCCGGAGTTTCGGCCGCTGACGTTGCAAAATCAATAAGCGAAGGCCTTGCCCGTAAAGTACTGGCAGCCGAGGTGAATGGCGAAGTGTGGGACAGTTCCCGCCCCATAAAAGAAAATGCACACCTTAAATTACTTACCTGGGACGATAAAGGAGCGAAATCAACCTTTTGGCATTCTTCAGCTCACCTTATGGCTGAAGCCCTTGAAGCACTTTACCCTGGTGTGAAACTCGGAATAGGACCACCCATTGAAACTGGTTTTTACTATGATATTGACCTTGGTGACCGTACGATAAGCGACGAAGACCTCCCGAAGATTGAAGCCAAAATGAAAGAACTGGCTAAGACTTCTTCGCCATACATAAGAAGAGACGTACCAAAAGAGGAAGCCATTGC
>CAILMA010000103.1 GCA_903835145.1 uncultured Bacteroidota bacterium | reverse complement strand
GTTATCTTCTTGTGTTGTTCATCGAGTTTAAACTCCAGTATTCTGGAGCTTTTCCTCAGCGTTGTATCCCCATTGTCTATCATCAGCAATGTTTTGTTGTTATCGGTGAGCGTCACGCTGTGTTGCCTCAAAAACGTTTGTTCCAGTGTGAGCGGGAAATCTGATTTTAGCCCTCCCAGCCGCCAAAGCACCTTACCATCCCGGCGCCGGATTTTAATTACCTGGTTACTGCCTCTGAAGGAACAAATAAGGTTCCCATCAACCGGGTCAAGAAACAAGGAGTTGATGTGCAGGTAATCCTGCACCTTGCTGGTATCAGCATATTTATTATTTTCTGTACTTGCACCAAAAAATTCCGGATATTCTGACCCATCCCAATGCCACACCAGCGAATCGTTCTCTACCTCCTCTATCAGAGGAGCTCCCACCTTTACATAGGGCGAGGGGTGCAGGCTATCGGGGATATTGTGCACACTTTTTTCATAATTGGCTATCGCTATGTAATGGTTTTCGCCCAGTAGTATAAACTCATGCAGGTCAAGATCCTGATGGTTGCCCACGGTTATATCGCCGAATGGTTTCAGGTGCACTTGTTTCAGCTCATTCATTGCTGAATCTAAAATCACGGCGTGGCCATTTGCAAGATTTACCCCCCTGAAGTGATGGGCTTTTGGGTCATTAACTATATAGGTGTAATATATTTTTCCGTTTATTTTCCACTGCCTGAAGTCATATGCGGGCTGATTCACCATTTTTTGGAAATAAATTTTGCCGTTCATATCCATTATCACCAGTTTGCCATGCGATTTCTTTTTAAATTTTTCAAATGGTGTGAGCAGCAGATAGCCACGAAGTTCCTGATCGTGGATGGTAATGTTCGGTTGAAATGGTAATATAGTCTCAGCGGGGTGGATTTTCCGCACGGGGGCGTGCATGTGTCTGTAGATCCTGTAACCGCAGTAACTGGCCGGCAGTATGCAAAGCGTAAGTATTACAATGACCCAGTTTTTTCTCTTCATCGCGGGCATAGTGCTCTTATTGTGTTTATTGTTTTTTGTTCAGTAGGTCTATCACACCTTCCTTCTGCAAGATACGATAACCTATTCTGTCATTGGAAATGCCCTGTTTCAATTCGTAGGTAAAGCGGAAACTATCGTCGGAGGCAAGCTGGGTTACAAAATAGGAGAAACTGATTTCCTTGTTGTCTTCCAGCTGGCGGGCAACTTCATAAAGATGTGTGGAAAGTATCATAAGGTGGTCTTTGTGCAACAGCAGTCCGTCTATCACCCCCTTGGTGCATTCATAGGCATCATGCACGTTGGTACCCTTAAACAGTTCATCCATAAGCACGAGGTGGGGCTTGTCCTGCCCTATCTTTTCGGCGGTCTGCTTCATTCGTTGCACCTCGGCAAAGAAATAGCTTTCACCCTTTAGTATGTTGTCTTCCACGTGCATATTCGTTATTATGCCCTGCAGAAAGCTTATGCGTAGTTTGGTTGCCGGAACGCCCATACCCAGGTGCGCCATGAGTGCACCTACACCAAGGGCCCGCATAAAGGTTGTTTTGCCCGACATGTTGGCTCCTGTGAGCAGCAGAAAATGGTGGTTTTCGCCAAGAGAAAGGGTGTACGGTACCGGTGTATGAAGCAGCGGGTGATACATGCCTGCCGCATCGAAGCAGATTGGTTTTGCCGGTATCAGCTCCGGAAATACCCAGTTGTTTTTTGCCGTACTCGCTGCCATGGCATGCCAGGCATCCAGCCGCGCATAAACATCGGTCATCCGCGAAATCATATTTTTCATCTCCCGGCGCACATGGTAGTTAAGCTGTGCAAGTTCGCGGTAACTCGTTTCCTTGGTCACCGCAAGTACCCGCTGGGTAAGCCTGTGGCCCAGAGCATCGGTAAGTGCATCTAATTCTCTTTTAAGCGAGGTCGGAACCTCCGGTATCGCTGAGATTTCGCTTAGCTGGGTGCACCCCTGCAGGAAATCACGCAAGTGGGTGATGGAAAATTGCGTGAGAAAATACTGCTGCCGGTGAAGTATTTTTTGAACGAATGCACTGGATACCAATGAGATACCTGATGGAGGAGCACTGGCATTATCTGCCGATTCAAAATATTTTTCCAGCATCACCAGTGTGCCGTTTGATATTACCTCAGGCCATAACCCGGGGTTTGAGGCCCAGAATTTTATAGCTTCTTGTATGCCTGCCAGGGCCGTATAAGTGTCTGGGGGGTGATGGATATGTTTGCGAAGCGCAGCCCGCCCTGCATGGGTAGTAGTAGCATCTATAAGCGCGAAAACATCATCACTGCCATCAGAAGAAAAAATCGATAAATCCTTGAGTGTGATCCTGTCGTTTTGCATAGCCGCCTTACTGGTAAGCAATAATAAAGAAATCCGCTTTCTAAACGAACAATCAGTCATGATAAAATTAATCGGAACATTTAACGGCTATATAATATCGGCGACTTATATAGGCAAGATTAATAATGCCATTAAATAAAACTTCATGCACACAACAACAAATTTTTAACAAAAAATTGATAGATTTGCGAAGACGACAGGTGTGCTAAAATCCAATTCGAAAAAAAGATGAAATCGGGATTGCTATTCAATGACGATACACCTGAGAACGAATATACCCGGGATAAAAAAAGTTGCATACAAACGGACGACGATTTTTATGATATTGCAGCCCTCGCCGCACAAATTTGCGGTACCACCTTTGCTTGTATCTCTTTTACAGGCAAGCAGGTATGGTTTAATGTAAACGACACCCTTAAAGGTGCCGATATTTATAATTTGTGCAAGTCATATCCGGCTGTAAATGATGGATTTATAATCACAGATACCCTTTCTGACGGGCGAACATCCGGCTTTCCTTGGGTGAGCCGTGACCCCGGTGTCCGCTTTTTTGCCACCCAGTGCATTGTTGTTGATGGCAAATGTGTTGGCTACGTAAGTGTACTGGACCCCGGCGCCGGTAAGCTTACTGAGCAGGAAGTGAGGGGCTTGAAAACCCTCGCCCGGCAGGCGGCAATACTATACGGTTCCCGGCGCTCTATTGATGCGCTGAGCAAAGCCCGGGAAGAAACCGAGAACAGCGAAAACCTCATGAATACCATATTCAATAACGCAATAGATGCTGTTATTGTAGTGGATGAGGGAGGCAGTATACTGCAATGGAACCCGCAGGCGGAAATTATTTTTGGCTGGAAAGAAGCCGAGGTAATTGGCAAGGATTTTAATCATCTCGTTATTTCAGAAAAATGCCGAGCGGAATTAAGGGAAAGAATAAAGAATTATGCATCAGAAGACTATGCAAATGTAAACACCTCTCTCGAAATATCTGCCATCAGAAAGAGCAATGAAGAATTTTATATAGCACTCGGCATTTCGCCAACCTATCTGAAAGGGCAGCGCTTGTTGCTCTGCTTTGTAAGCGACATCACCGACCGCAAACTTGCAACACTGAAACTGGACAAGCAAAAAATATTCTACGAAAATATCCTCAATAGCCTGCCGGCTGATATTGCTGTTTTCGATGCTAACCACAAGTACCTCTTTGTAAACCCCGGTGCCATAAAGGATGAGGTGCACAGGAAATTTATCGTGGGTAAGGATGATTTTCAATACTGCGAATACAGAAACCGCGACAAATCACTGGCCGAACTCAGGCGCAAAATGTTCCTGCAAATTAAAGAAACCGGAAAAGAAATAAGATGGGAAGACACCGTAAAAGACCCCCACGGCAACCCTATTACCAGCCTTAGGCGTATTTTCCCGGTTTTTGATGAAGAAAGCCAGCTCAGCATGGTGATAGGCTTTGGTGTAGATATCACCGACCGTAAAATAATGGAGGAAAAGCAGAACACCCTCGTAAAACAACTTTCTGCTCAAAACACGCAGCTGGTTGACTTTTGCAACATCGTTTCGCACAACCTCAGGGCTCCGCTCGTGAATATGTCAATGCTGGTTGAGTATATACAGGAAAGTGCTGATGAAGATGAAAAGACTGACCTCATAGTCCGATTGCACCCCGTGATTGATAACCTGCACAACACATTCAACGAACTTGTAGAGTCTATACAGATAAAGCAGGATGTGGAAATAACCTCGGAAAATATAAACCTCACAGAATGCGTAAACAGGGTGCTCAGGGAGCAGGCGATAGAAATAGGCAGTAGCGATGCCGTTTTTGAGCTGAATTTCAAAGACGCTCCTTACATTTTCTATCCTTATAAATATATTTTTAGCATACTTCAGAATCTGATTAGTAACGCGTTAAAATATAAATCACC
>CAILMA010000102.1 GCA_903835145.1 uncultured Bacteroidota bacterium | reverse complement strand
CAAAGGCTTCTGAAGCAGTAAGCTAAAAACAATCTTTAAATTCTAAATTATATCAATTTTTCGCCTCTCCACCCGGAGAGGCTTTATTGTTTTAGGGTTTGCCGACACCATTGATTTGATGAGATTTCCATATTTAAGGGCTCGCTAAAAAGTTCAGCACCTCCGGTGTTGGCGGTCCTTGTTTTATTTCCACAGGTTCCATCGGTGGCTATTCATATTGAAGCCCTTTGGGCTTCCTCAAAACTGTGATACTGTAATTTCAACCAGGAAAAAGCCGTCATTGGGCTACCTACGAACATTTCTTACCTTTAACGTTGGTATTGTCAAAAACGAAATTCAATTTCGAAATTCAATTCATTAGAATAGCTCTAATTGGTCGGGGTTAAAGCCTTTCTTTGGGCGTGGCGTGGGGTCGCCAAAATTGGAAATAGAAATACCGAGTAGCCTGATTTTCTTATGATTAAGATCAGTTGTTGCAAGTAATTGTTGAGCAGCACCTATTATCGTATTTAAATCCTGAACAGGTACTAGGAATGATTTGTTGCGGGTGATCTGTTTGAAATCATGATACTTCACTTTTAGCGTTAAAGTACGGCCTTTAAGCTTCGACTTAAACAGCCGGTCGAAGACAATCTTACCTATGCGCTGTAGTGCCTCGTTCATTTCTGGTAAAGTGGTAAGGTCGTGGGCGAAAGTATCTTCAGCACCAACGGACTTGGTTTCCCTGTAAGGCTCCACTGGCCGGTTATCAATGCCCCGCACTACTTTGTAGTAGAAACGCCCAACTTTCCCAAAATAACTTACCAATTCCTCCTCTGTAAGGTTTTTTAAGTCCGCCCCTTTGAACAGATTCATCCGTTTCATTTTCGCAGCTGTGACCTTACCAACACCGAAAAAATCGTAGACAGGCAGCTGCTCCATAATCTCCTCGCCCTTATCGGGCGCGATAAAGGTGAGCCCGTCGGGCTTTTGCATTCCGGAGGCTATTTTGGCGATGAATTTATTGACGGACACACCAGCTGAGGCAGTGAGGTTAAGCTCCTCTTTAATAGCTTTCCGTATCTGCATGGCGATTCCGATAGCGCTTCCAATAGATTGCTTATCAATGGTAACGTCAAGGTAAGCCTCGTCGAGTGACAATGGCTCAATTAGGTCGGTGTAGCGGGCAAAAATGCTGCGTATGGCGGCTGAAACCTCTTTGTAGGCAGCAAACCGGGGGTACACAAATATCACTTCAGGGCAAAGCTGTAATGCCGTCTTTGATGGCATGGCAGAGCGAATGCCAAACTTGCGCGCTTCGTAGCTCGCAGTAGCTACTACCCCACCCCTGCCCTCAGGACCACCACCTACCACAATAGGCCTGCCGCGGAATTCGGGATTGTCCCTTTGCTCCACCGAAGCGTAGAACGCATCCATATCAATATGGATGATTTTCCGTTGCAGCGGCTGATCGTCAAGGGGCATTTTGGACAAATTGCTTTCTACAAAATAACGCTTTTCCCATGTAATTTCGTGAGGACGCTGGCTCAAAACACAAAACTGCCTGACAGGAAATGACCCACCAGGCAGCTATAAAAAGTACTTCCAATTATTCCACTTGCAGCTGGCCGGAATAATAATCCTTACCGTTCGTGACTTTATAGTAGTATATGCCGACTGGCTGATAATTTAAATTCAGCTTTTTGGAGTAAGGCTTACTCACTATTTTCTCGCCGATGGCATTAAATACCTCGATGGTATAGTCTTCCTCATTCTCTAAGCCGGGAAACTGGAAGGTAAAATCAGTTGTGGGGTTGGGGACTACAAGGAGCTGATTGTATTTGTTGACTATAGGAACTGCGCCCACATACAAATCGTATTCAATTTTCACTGAATCAATTCTCCAGCCTGCGAGGGTATCCGAAGTTGAATCACTTTCAAAGCGGAAACGAACATAAAATGTGTCGGTTGTAAAATCACAAATACTTGTTGGCTGTTCTGGACATCCAATCAAAAATTGGAACCTTGAATAGATTACCGAGTCGTGGATGCCACTGAAAGCAGGAGTACCGTCACCAAGGGTATCGGTAGCCGAATAAAAATTCGTCGTTTTCACGCCCGGCATACAGGTTGCTCCATTAGAATTACAGGCTCCCATTATGTTTTGCCACGTGGCCCCATGGTCGTTAGAGAATTCGACAGTGCCGCCATCGTGCGCACTATCTGTTTGGTACTTGTGCCAAAAATCAACAATGGTATTTATACCATTGTGTATTTTCAACACAAAGAAATTATTGGCATTTACGGGATAGGGATTCAGGGTATCTGTCATCATAGCGCGGGTGCCAGATGAGCCATATACAAAGAAAGCTTTATGGGTGACCCCGATTTGCCAAACAGGAGACGTGGCTGTATCTGCGACATAATTGGGCATACCGTTAGAAAACCTGACTATGATTGAGTCCTGCGGGTCCCCGTCATAAACCTGAGTAATTCCGACCTTTGCAAAAAGGACTAAGGTCAAAAGGGTGAATAAAGCTTTTTTCATGGGCCGCAAATTTGCTTATAAAATTAAAGAAAAAAGTTAATTGAAGATTGTTTTGACCAATATTTTTGACACGGAATTTACTGCTTTTAAATCATGCACTAAAAAAAACTGCCTGACAGGAAATGACCCATCAGGCAGTTATAAAAAGTACTTATGTCTATTCCACTTGCAGCTGGCCGGAATAATAATCCTTACCGTTCGTGACTTTATAGTAGTAAACACCGGTAGGCTGGTAATTTAAATTCAATTTTTTGGAGTAAGGCTTACTCACTATT
>CAILMA010000101.1 GCA_903835145.1 uncultured Bacteroidota bacterium | reverse complement strand
TTTTATCGCTACTTTTAAAGTACGCTTACCTATTCTAAAAGCTATTATTCACGATTCATAAGGGATAAATCAAAAATAACAAATAAAGCAATGCAATTTAGCTGCTACAGTTGGTCGCAGTGTTTTTTTTGTCATATTTTAGTAAATTTTGGTTTTTTGATTCGTGCACTAATTCCATTGGCAAGGTCCGATAATAAGTATTTTATTTAATTTTGTTATCTGAAATTCCTTTTCTAAACGCAAAAAAATCCATCCTTCCACACCCAAGATTCTGCACAGTTTTTCCGTCTTCTTTACTGTATCCACACCATTATTAACACGAACATCTTTTGCCGTTAATATATACACAACAGGCTTTAAATACGCCCTGAAAATGTTATATTTGCACATCTTTTGATAAAGATTGATTTATGGCTGAAATTAATGATGAATTATTGCCACAGGAAACACCTGATGAGAATGACAAAGTGATTCAGGTGAATATTGAGGAGCAAATGAAAACAGCTTACATAGATTATTCTATGTCTGTAATTGTAGGGCGTGCGTTACCTGATGTTAGAGATGGCCTCAAGCCGGTTCACAGAAGGGTGCTGTTTGCCATGCACGAACTCGGCAACACATTCAATAAACCATATAAAAAATGTGCGCGTATAGTAGGGGAAGTACTTGGAAAGTATCACCCCCACGGCGATGTATCGGTTTATGATGCTATTGTGCGTATGGCCCAGCCCTGGAGCATGCGCTACATGATGGTCGATGGTCAGGGTAACTTTGGTAGTGCCGATGGCGATGGCCCGGCGGCTATGAGGTATACCGAAGCACGTATGCAGAAACTCGGCGAGGCAATGATGGAAGATATCGACAAAGAAACAGTCGATTTCAGCCTGAACTTTGATGACTCCCTGCAGGAGCCAACCGTTATGCCTACCCGCATCCCGCAGCTGCTCGTTAATGGCTCATCAGGTATTGCCGTTGGTATGGCCACCAATATGATGCCGCATAACCTTACAGAAGTTATCGATGGCTGTTTGGCATACATTGATAATCGCGAGATTACAATTGACGAACTGATAAAATACATTAAAGCACCTGATTTCCCTACAGCCGGTATCATTTACGGTATAGAGGGTATTAAGCAAGGCTTCCATACAGGCAGGGGCAGGGTAGTACTCCGCGGCCGCGTTACGGTGGAGACACAAAAGAATGGCAAGGAAACCATAATTATTACAGAAGTGCCATACCAGGTAAACAGGGATGCACTCACTGAAAAGATAGGTTACCTTGTAAACAATAAGATAATAGATGGTATCACCCACGTTGCCAACGAATC
This sequence comes from uncultured Bacteroidota bacterium, assembly GCA_903835145.1. Taxonomy (GTDB): domain Bacteria; phylum Bacteroidota; class Bacteroidia; order Chitinophagales; family Chitinophagaceae; genus Flavipsychrobacter. The sequence goes on along the minus strand of CAILMA010000101.1, from coordinate 3,610 downwards.
AAACAAAGACGGCACCCGTATTGTAGTTGAGCTCCGCAGAGATGTAATGGCTCAGGTTATCATCAACCAGCTCTACAAATTCAGTGAGTTACAGACTTCTTATGGTATCAACAACGTTGCTATCGTTAATGGCAGGCCGAAAACGCTTAACCTGAAAGACCTCATTTCTGAGTTTATTGCTTTCAGGCACGATGTTGTTGTTCGCCGCACAGAGTACGAACTTCGCGAGGCCCGTAAACGCGCACACATACTCGAAGGTTACCTTATTGCGCTCGATCATCTCGATGAAGTAATTGCACTTATCCGTAATTCTTCTAACCCTGAAATAGCTAAAGACGGTCTTATCACCAGTTTCGGCATGACCGAAATTCAGGCTAAGGCTGTACTTGAGTTAAGGCTGCAACGCCTTACAGGTATGGAAATCAACAAAATAGTTGAAGAACATGCTGAATTAATGAAGTTTATCGCCCACCTCGAAAGCATACTTGGCGACGAAGGTTTGCGTTTCCAGATCATCAAAGATGAGCTGCTCGAAGTGCAGAAGAAATTCGGCGACGCCCGCAGAAGTGAAATACATTACATGGCCGATGAAATGAGGATTGAAGACCTCATTGCTAAGGAAGATGTAATTATTACTATCTCACACTTGGGTTACATCAAGCGTACTTCTGCCGATGAGTACCGCGCCCAGCGCAGGGGCGGCCGGGGCGCAATGGCCGGCCGCACACGCGATGAAGACTATATAGAACATTTGTTCATAGCATCTACCCACCACACGCTTATGTTCTTTACAGAAAAAGGACGTTGCTACTGGCTTAAGGTTTATGAAATACCCGAAGGCGATAAGAATGGCAGAGGCCGCGCTATCCAGAACATGATGCAGATTCCTGCTGACGACAAGATTCGTACAGTTATTGATGTGCCTCAGCTTGACAATGAAGAGTTTATTGAAAGCCATTATGTTGTATTGTGTACCAAGAAGGGTATCATCAAGAAAACAAGGCTGGAAGACTTCAGCAGACCTCGTTCTACCGGTGTTAATGCCATTACCATCGAAGAAGGCGATCAACTGCTCGATGTTTCTCTTACTCAGGATGGCGACTATATCATGATGGCTATCAAGTCTGGTAGGGCTATCTGCTTCCCTCAGGAAAAGGTAAGACCAACCGGCCGTGGTGCTATCGGTGTATTTGGCATAGAACTTGATCCTCAGAATGATGAGGTCATCGGTATGCTTTGCGTATCTAAAAAAGACCTCAACAAGCAGATATTGGTTGTTTCTGAAAAAGGACTCGGCAAGCGTACGCCATTCTTTGTTAAAGTTGCCGCCGATGAAGTAATAGAAGATGCTGAAATTGTTACCGAATCAGCCGCCGAGGCCACAGAAGAAGAGGGCACGGTACAGAAATCCGGCAACATAATAGAGGTTACCGACGAAGAAGGCAATACAGATAAATATACACTCGCATACCGCATCACCAACCGTGGTGGTAAGGGTGTAAAAACCATCAATATCACCGAGAAAACGGGTGCACTTGTTGGTTTACTGGGTGTGAATGAAAAGGATGATCTTATCATCACTTGCTCTTCTGGTGTTACCATAAGAATGAAGGTTTCCCAGATACGTGAAGCAGGTAGGGCAACACAGGGCGTGAGACTTATAAATATTGATGACGGTGATAAGATAGCGGCAATTGCCCGCTTGCAGGAGCAGGAAGAAATAGGCGAAGACTTGGAAATAGAAGGCGCCGCAGAAGGTGAAGTGACTGATGCCGCTGCAAGCAGCGACAGCCCGGAAACTACCGCCACAGAAGCTGCCCCTGATGCTGCCGCAGAACCAGAATAGTTGATTAGTAACAAGTATAAAAAGAACAATTAAATACAAATCTTTAATTGCAGTTTAATGAAAAAAATAGTAGTAACAATCGCAGCCCTCGGAATTTCATATATGGGCTTAGCGCAGGACAAGTATGTAACTTCTGCGCTCACAGCCCTCAGTCAGAAAAGTTATGATGAGGCTAAAACAGACATAGATAAAGCTATGGAAAGCCCTGAAACAAAGGAAAAGCCAAAAGCATTGTATGCCAAGGCTCAGATCTATTTCACGCTTTCTACCCTTGAAAAGTACCAGAGCATTAAGCCTTACAAAGATGCTACAAAGGCTCTGATCAAATTGACAGAAGTGAAGCCCGACTACGAAAAAGAAGATGTAAACAACATCCTTTTTTATGCGGCACAGATGAACTACAACGCAGGTATACATGCATTCTATGACGAGAAAAACTCGTCAGATGCTATCGACTTTTTGCAGACAACCTTAAGGATTCATGACTTACAAGGTGGTAAGAGGTTCGAGAAATATCCGTCTAAAAAACAGTTCGATACAGTAGCTGCGAATGCCGACCTGACACTTGCGCGTATCTCCTATGCTGCCCACGATTCTCTGGAAACCATTAAGATGCTCACCAAGGTAGTGCACAATCCTATTACAAAGGCAAAAGACAACTACTACATCTTGCTGGAAGCCTATGCAACAGCAAACACTGCCAACGGTAACAAAATGGCTGCTGAAGAGTTGGCTGCCGTGCAGGAAGCACGCACTGCTTTCCCTGACGATGCCAACATCAGAAACATGGAAATCAACTGTTTCAACAGAAACGGTAAGTTGAAAGATCTCGTTGTAAAGCTGGAAGAATCAGCAGAAAAAGAGCCTAACAACGCAGACATCATTTTCAACCTCGCATTGTTGTATCAGGGTTTGGCTACGCCTAAAGAAGGTGGCAAACCGGCTAACCAGGCTGAGCTGATAGCAAAGTCTGAAAGTGCTTTCCAGCGTGCATTAAAGCTCGGACCAGAAAATACATCTTACAACTTTAACTTCGGTACTTTGTATTTCAATCAGGCTTATGACTACAATGAGCAAATGGGTGCCATAACCGGCAACAGCGAAGACGACCTGAAGAAAGTGGATGCATTGAAAGCGAAAAGAGATGGTATGTTCGAAAAAGCAATGCCATACATGCAGAAAACTTACGACCTGCTTTCTCCTAAAGAAGCAACCCTCAAAGGCGGTGATGCTGAAATGTACAAAGCAGCAATGACTTCCCTTAAACAAATGTATATTGTGCAGAACAAAATGGACAAGGCAAAAGAACTGAACGCCAAGATTAAGGCAATGAACGGCAACTAAACCGCAATTTGTTTTTTACTTTTCTAATGGCAATAAAACTTCAAAGACAGCACCCGAAGGGGTGTTGTCTTTTATTATTATACGACCTCTGTTTTGCAGTACCACCTTATTCACTATATATAAGCCAAGCCCGGTTCCTTTAGATTTTCGGCTTTCCTCATTACCAACGCGGTAAAACTTGTTGAGTATCTTCTTTTTCTCACTGTCAGGTATGCCGGCCCCATAGTCTTTTACCTCCAGTGCAACCATGTTCTGGCGCTGATGCAGCTCTATAGCAATGGGCAATTCTGCAGGCGTGTATTTTACTGCATTTTCAAGCAAGTTATTGATCACTATGCGCAGCATCATTTTATCACCTACAATATAGCATCCCGGTGTTATGTCTTCCTCAAACCGGCGCGGAAAACGGCCTGCATATTC
>CAILMA010000100.1 GCA_903835145.1 uncultured Bacteroidota bacterium | reverse complement strand
CCTACTCAGGGTACAGTGATAGGTGATGCTATAGATATGGCGTTGCAATCGTTCTCACAAACAGAAAAGAAGTACAAGTCTATGATCATCATTTCAGATGGTGAAGACCATGATGAGAAGGCAGCAGAAAAGATAAAAGAAGCTGCTGAAGCAGGTATTATAGTGCATACGGTGGGTATTGGTTCGCCGCAGGGCACCACGCTTTATGACCCCGAAACCAAGTCAGTAAAACTGGATGAAAACGGAGCACCGGTTGTAAGCAAGCTCAATGAAGATGAGCTGAAACAACTCGCAGCAATTGGTGGTGGTACATACAGTTTGTTGCAAAACGCTGATGAAGTAGCCGACAAGCTAATTACGAGGCTGGAAGGTATGGAGCAGAAGAACCTCGGTGCGGTTGTGTACACAGATTTTACAAGTTATTTTCAATACTTTCTGTTGGTCGGGCTTTTGGCTTTATTAGCCGAATGGTTATTGCCCGGGGCACAGGTAAAATACAGAAAAAATGGCTCAATCGCTTAATAAGATGATGGTCTCAGATGCCACCGCTGCAAGCGTTATGCTGCCATCGGTGCAGGGTAATGGCTATAGCCGGTATGCAGTTTCGTTCCTTGCAATAGTGTTGCTGACTATTGCCCCTTTTTGCGGCCTGCGCGCGCAAACCAACCGCTTTCTTTCTGAGGGTAATAAGCTTTATAATGAACAACGATATGACGAGGCAACTGCCAATTATATGAAGGCGTTGCAGAAGGACCCAAACAATGCCACGGGTTTGTTTAACCTTGGCAGTGCTTTGTACCAGAAAAAGCAATTTGACTCCTCGCGGAAAATAATGTCAGCTACCGCCAATGCAATAAAGGATAAGGGTGGCAAGGCAGCAGCAAACTACAACATAGGTAATACCTACATGGCACAGAAGAAGTGGGATGATGCGATAACAGCCTATAAAAATACGCTGCGCAATAACCCTACTGATGCCGATGCCAAGTATAACCTCTCTTATGCCGAGGCCATGAAGAAGAAGGAGGATAAGAACGGTGGCGGGAAGAATGACAAACAAGACCAGAATAAAGACAAAAAGAAAGACCAAAAACAGGATCAGAAACAAGACAAGCAGGACAAAGACAAGCAAGATAAACAGGACGGGAAGGGTGACGATAAAGACAAGAAAGACCAGCAGGATAAAGACCAGAAGCCGCAGGGCCAGCCCAGCAAGCTTACGCAGCAGCAGGCCGATCAGCTCCTGAATGCGCTGCAACAAGAAGAGAAAAAGCTGCAGGATAAGCTTAAAAAAGAAAAAGGAATACCAGTGAAACTGGATAAAGACTGGTAGTAGCGACAGTGGCTTTTTAATGCTTTATCATTTCAGAAAATCAAACAAATATTTGGTGCCCTTTATTACGTTTTCAAGTACGTAATAAGGGGTTTTTGTTTGGTGAAACTTTGGGCCGTAGAGTGTAAATTTTTTAGAGACAGAGAAGGTTTGTTTTTTTACGCTCATTGGCAGCACAAAATGAGCACCATTTCATGTAAGAGTGCTGTGGATAATGCATATTTTTTTTGTAAAGGCCGGCAATAATTTGAGCAATAATTTTCGGCCGATTTTTCTGTGCAGTTTTATTATTTTTTTGGCGCTAAATTTTCGCAGGGAAAGTGGCTTATGCACATGCAGTTAGTAGAACAAACAGTGTAATGCACAGAAAAGAGGTGTAAAAGCACATGAAATTCACAGTTGTCAACAGCTTATCAACATTTATTTAAAAACTTCAAAAAAAAAACTGAAATATTTTTCCGCGGGCGAAATTCTTTCTAATATTGTGTAGGGATTGTACTTACTAACCCATCCTTATAGAGTCCGGCAGCCACAACCTCGCCGGACTTTTTTTTGCCCTGAAACGCCCCACAGGCGTGGTTTTTGCCCAAATCGATGCCTATGTACAGCTACTATGTTTTTTACAAACCTTACCTAACACTTTGTCAGTTCTCACCTGAAGGCGACAAACAAACGCTGGCTCATTTTTTTGAGGGTATTTCGAAAGACATTTACCCTGTTGGTAGGCTCGATTATGACAGTGAGGGGCTGCTCTTGCTTACAGATGATAAAGCACTTACCAACAAGCTGCTGAATCCTGAATTTGCACATGAGCGCACCTACCTTGTGCAGGTGGAAGGGACCATAACAGAGGAGGCAATAAAGAAGCTGAATGAGGGTGTTGTAATAACGATAGATGGCAAGCCCTACCACACTAAAAAAGCAACGGCGAAAATACTTGAAATACCACCAGTGTTGCCAGAAAGAATACCACCTATCCGCTTCCGGAAAAATGTGCCGGACAGCTGGATTTCGCTAACACTTATTGAGGGGAAAAACAGGCAGGTCCGGCGGATGACTGCGGCCGTTGGTTTTCCTACCCTGAGGCTGGTTCGCTATTCCATAGGTGATGTAACAATAGATGGTTTTTACGCCGGCGAATTCAAGTTATTTGGGGCTGCAATAAAGGCAGGACTTACCAGTAAAAAATAGCGAGCGGCATTTTTATTTTTACCATTGATTCTTTGTGTGCAGCAATACTACCTTTTGCAATAATAGCGCGTTGCACAAGTATGTGTTGCGTGGGGATTCGAATTGAAATAAAATATATTTAACGTAGTGCTAACGTTTCGAAAGAAGGTTACGTCTTATTAACGTACACCTTAAAAATTATATCAAATGAAAAGAATCTTAGCAAGCCTTATTTTTTCATTTTGTGCATCAATGGCAATGGCACAAACGGCTACTATCACCCAACTGACCGCGCCCTGCCATTCTGATGGAGTGCTGGTGGTGAATACTACCGGATTTACCGGTACATTGAGCTACAATTATTACCTGGGGGCCTCCTCTGTACATATAGTTCATGGCGGAGTATCAGCGGCTACCGATACTTTACGCGGCTGGGTAGGTGGGCTTATATTTGTAGAAGTGAATGATTCGTCGGCGGGTGCTTCGGCTGCTGCCAGTTTCACTGGCGGTCCATTTCATTTTTCCTTTACATCAGTTCCGGCAGCATGTCCTACGCTGGGTACTATTACTGCGAATGTTACCGGTGGTACCGGTAGCTACACCTATGCCTGGGTGAATGCTTCGGGCGCATCGATGGGCAGTGCTAACCCAATGAGCGGCCCGTGGGGCCAATACTTTGTTACCGTTACTGACGGGGCAGGCTGCACACTTAGTTCACAATATGCGACCGATTCGGGTGCGTTCCTTAACTATGTTCCCCCGTTTTATTATACTGATACCTCTACAAATGCATCGTGCACCAACGGAACTGCTACCATTACCAGTATAACCGGTGGAACTCCACCGTATAGTTATTTATGGTCTAACGGGGCGAGGTCTGCAAGTATTACCGGGTTAACCCGCGGT
>CAILMA010000099.1 GCA_903835145.1 uncultured Bacteroidota bacterium | reverse complement strand
TCGTTCTGCAAAAGAAATGCTGCAGCAGTACCTGAAATTGCAAAAAATAATGGCAGATAAAACCTTCTAAATGTTGCAACTGCCGTAGAAATCAGGAATTGTATAGAAGGGAATTTCATTGGGCTGGTTTTTTAAACAACAAAAATAACCAACATCCTATGAGTATTGCAGCGAATTTGTTTTTTGGATTGGTGGCGGCACCAAACTTTGCTATTAAAAATCGCTCACTATTTGGCAAAATATTTAAACGCAAAGTGCGCAAAGCAAAGCGCCAAGAAAGCGCAAAGGATATGATGTGTCTTTCCTATTTTTTTGGACCGCAATGAAATAAAAATTAAATGAATATTGTCGGTTAATACAACAACACATGCTGAAATGAAAAATAAAATTTCAGAATGGTGCAAATAATTTGATCCTCTCTTGCGGATGATGACATGAAAATGATTTATAATTATATTTCGTTAGATTCTTCGTTCTACGCAGAAAAAGTACTTGCTAAAATATTTGAGCGCACATCCATTCTCGAAAGCCAAATGCACATAGGAAGAATAGTGCCAGAATTTGAAAACCCGTCAATTAGAGAATTAATTGAGGAAAACTATAGGATTATTTATGAGATATTCGAGGGAAGTTCGGTGGCCATTTTGCGCGTCTTTCATAGACCGATGCTATTGAAAGAGATTTAACCCAAACTCATCTATAATTGTCATAACAGAGGCCTATAAAGCCACCCTATAACTAATTTTAATGTTTTAATAACAGCTTGAAGTTAATTTATATGCTTTTTATGCAATAATTCCCGTACTTTTGCAGCCTGAAATACAAGGCCCTTCCTGATTTCTCTGCCGGGAAGGGTTATTTTTAGGAGAAAAGTTAAAAATGATCATACTCCCGCTTCGGGAAGATTGGAAGGGTTTTTATGGATATTCGTAACATCGCCATTATTGCGCACGTTGACCACGGTAAGACGACACTGGTTGATAAAATTTTACACACTACAAACGTATTTCGCGATAACCAGGAAACTGGTGAGCTCATCATGGACAGCAATGACCTGGAGCGCGAGCGTGGTATCACCATTCTTGCTAAAAACGTTTCTGTAACCTATAAAGGTGTAAAAATCAATGTAATTGATACTCCGGGCCACGCCGACTTCGGCGGTGAGGTGGAGCGCGTGTTGAAAATGGCTGATGGTGTTCTGCTGCTCGTAGATGCATTTGAAGGACCAATGCCACAAACACGTTTTGTACTGCAAAAGGCACTGAATCTGCACCTTCACCCTATTGTGGTAATCAACAAAGTAGATAAGCCTAACTGCCGTCCTGACGAAGTGCACGATGCAGTTTTTGAATTGTTCTTCCAGCTCGATGCTACCGAAGAGCAGCTGAACTTCCCTACTCTTTACGGTTCTTCAAAACAAGGTTGGTTCAATAATTCTTTGACGCCAACAGAAGACATCACTGTTTTACTTGATACTATATTAGAGAAAGTTCCTCCTCCTTCAGTTGTTGAGGGTCCGTTGCAGTTACAGATCACATCGCTCGATTATTCTTCCTTCCTTGGCCGTATAGCTATAGGTAAGGTAACCCGTGGTACCATTAAAGAAGGCCAGCCGGTTATGCTGTGCAAAATTGATGGTACTATGCAACGCAGTAAAGTGAAAGAACTTTATGTGTTTGTAGACATGGGTAAGAAAAGAGTAACTGAAGTACAGTGTGGAGATATTTGTGCCGTTGTAGGTATTGAAGGTTTCCAGATTGGCGAAACAATTGCTGATTTTGAAACTCCTGAAGCAGTAGAAATCATCCCTATCGATGAGCCTACAATGAACATGCAGTTCAGCATCAATAACTCACCATTCTTTGGTAAGGAAGGTAAATTCGTAACCAGCCGCCACATTCGCGACAGGCTTATGAAGGAGCTGGAAAAAAATCTTGCCCTTCGCGTTGAAGAGACTGATGATGCAGATAAATTCCTGGTTTTTGGCCGTGGTATCCTTCACTTAAGCGTATTGGTTGAGACTATGCGCCGCGAAGGTTATGAGCTTACCGCAGGTCAACCACAGGTAATAACCAAGGAAATAAATGGCAAGAAATGTGAACCTTATGAAATACTGGTAGTTGACGTTCCTGCTGAATTCAGCGGTAAGGTGATAGACCTGGTTACACAACGCAAGGGTGAAATGCACATTATGGAAACCAAGGGCCAAATGCAGCATCTTGAGTTTGATATACCATCACGCGGTCTTATAGGCTTGCGTTCACAAATGCTTACAGGCACACAGGGTGAGGCAGTAATGGCGCACAGGTTTGCCGAATACAAACCATGGAAAGGATTTATACCTGGCCGTAGTAACGGTGTATTGCTGGCAAAAACCGGCGGTAAAGCAACGGGCTATTCTATTGATAAATTACAGGACAGAGGCGCATTCTTTATTGATCCGGGACAGGAGTTATATGAAGGCCAGATGATTGGCGAGCATATTAAGCCAGGAGATCTTGTGGTGAATGTTGCTGAAACCAAGAAGCTCACCAACATGCGCTCAAGCGGTACTGATGACTCTGTAAGGATTACACCTAAAATACAGATGACCCTTGAAGAGTGTATGGAGTACATTCAGCAGGATGAGTGTATAGAAGTTACACCACTTAACATCCGTCTGCGTAAAATAATGCTGGATGAAGAAGACCGTAAGAAGTATTCTAAGATGATGAAGCAAGAAGCATAAAATTGAAAAGCCGGGTATTGCTAAAATGCCAGGCGACAATATAAAAACAATAGAAAGGCTGCCTTCGGGCAGCTTTTTTTATTGTGTGGGCCCCAGTAAGAACATTATTTATATTTATGTCTGTAAATTTACTTTGAAGCTTAACTTTGTTTTCACGAGAGGATTATTGTACAGCATTCCTAAGCAACCGTTTTATGAAATATATACTTGTAAGTATTGCATTTGTGAGTCTTTCACTAAGCTCCTGCAACCGGGCCAGTGAGGCAGGCAACAGCACAAATAGCGTAGATATATTTAATAAAGAACAGGTTGCAGGCCTTTGCACGCACAATTCCGCTCAGCGCAAAGAAGCCATGCAGACGCTTGAAAAAGGATTAAAAACCTTCAGGGTTGACAAAAAACCGGCGGAAGCAGTTACTATTATCACTTCTGCTATTACAAAATACCCAACGGCTGGCGCTTACTTCGAGTTGGGCAATGCCTATGCCACTGCCAAGGACTATGCCAAGGCAATAGACTGCTACAATATGGCAGAGCAAATGGGTTTTACACCCGTCTCCAAGCTTTTCTATAATGTTGCCTGCGCCTATTCGCTCAGCGAAAAAAACCGGGAGGCTTCGCAATACCTTGAATACGCTATGGAAGCTGGCTATATCAACAAAAACCAGCTAATGAAGGATCCCGACCTGAATAACGTGCGTAAATATGGGTTTTCAAGCATATTTGCGGAGGCCATGAAGGGAATAGAGAATGCTGATAATGCCGTTCTGGAAACGTTTTGGCAGGCGTTTGCAACGCTCAACTTACCTTTTAACATTGACTTTACTACCGAGAAAACGTTAAACCCAGAGCAACTATTGCAATACCATTTTGAAAAATATATACCAGAGATGCACGAGCGTGACAAATTCTCAAGGGGTACCGGCGACAACTACTTTGCGCTTGGAACAATAACTCAAAATGAAAAATTTAGAACGGTCGTATATGCTCAATGCGCTGATATTGAACTCGGTAGTGAGGTGCCTGCCATGTATTTTATGGTTAGTTACGACAACAATGGAACAATAATAGATAAGATGCTGGTATGCGGCCATAGAAACAACCACGGAACTCTACAAGACGTGCTCTATTGATCCCAACCTTTCCTTTACAATAAAGGAATTCAAGAACACCTATAAAGTGGTAGAAGATGAAAATTCACAGGAAGAATCGCTGAAGCTTCTTAGTGCCGAGCAGCAAAATATCCGATATTATAAAATAAGCGACGAAGGAAAATTTGTAGAAACGAAGCCTGCGGTAGGGTTTAACAGCAACGTTAGGACTGCGGCCGGTACTGATGCATAAGGCGCTTTACACCTCCGCATCTTATCCAGCATTCCGCAACTACCAGATTGAGTGTCCAACTCAACCATGCGATCAGCACATAGGCTTTTGCCGGTGTTATTTCAAGGTGCAATAAACCGATGCTGAGTGCGTAAGCCCTGAGCGTGAGCGCTGAAAGGGCCAGCGCAAAGCTCCGGGCCATCCACGCACCGTGCCGCTCAAATTGCCGCTTAAGAGCGAGGATAAAAGCGATGGTCGTAAAAAGCAGCCATAACGTGGCAAGTAAAACAAAACTAATTCTTGCTGGCAAGCCTCCGTTGGCATAGAAGCCCATTACCAGACCTGACGGGCCACTCACGAGTAAAACAATTGCGGTATAGGTATAGCCAGAAGCCCTGTGCAACCGGGTTCTTTTTAGCAAGACATACCTGCTGAACTGCAGCATGCCAGCTATAAGTACAAAAGTGCTGGTGAAAACGTGTACATAAAAACTCAGACGCCAATGCCAGAGCTGATAGGCGAAAATCTTTGTTCGCAAAAAGTCGATTTCAGGCTGAAAGGCAAGATAAGGCAGGGATAGACGCACCATTAACACGACCCCTGCGGTAGTCAGCACATAAAAGAGAACCTTTAGTATTTTATTCATTTCATCCTTCGGCTGTTCATGCAAATTAATCCCTACTCAGTCTGTGACCATTTAGCTCTATGTAAAGACTATAATAGTCGTCCGAAGGAGCATTTTCGGGCCTTAACGTATCTATCCTGAAAATGCTTTTTCGGCTGGGTATTTCATCGTTTTTCTCCCAGTCTACAACATAATCGCCATTGTCAAGGTGCCAGCTACCGCGTATGGTATTCATCTGTTTGGCTATAATGCCATTTATTGTCTTGTAGTACTCATAGGTACATTGCCCATCCGGCAAAAAACTGAGTGTGTTCAGCGTATCTGCAAAAAAAATTTCGTAGTCAACCTCGTTTATTGCAGTATCTTTCCTTAACCCGAACTCCTTTTTGGTAGCACGGTCGGGAAATTTTGGTATCCATGTGCCCTTGCAAGTCAGTGTCACAGAATCCATTGTAATATCGAATGTCCCATCATACGGATTATTGCCGGGCTCCCGGAGTATAAAATGAAAAC
>CAILMA010000098.1 GCA_903835145.1 uncultured Bacteroidota bacterium | reverse complement strand
TGCTTGCTATCTTGTTTTCATCAAGTCCTTTTGCCTTCATGTTTTCAGCGATTTGTTTTGTTGATACGCTTAAAAATATATTATATTTTTTGCGCACAAACTGCATAAGGAATATAAGGTATTTAAGTATCTCAATTTTGATTTTAATCATTCCATTCAATCGCTCAAAGTTGCGGCACCACTCATTATTCAGTTTATGTTTAGCATAGGCGGGTGGCTTGTGTTCTTCTTTTTTATTGAGCATCTTGGTCAGCAGTCGCTGGCAGCGTCGCAGATGCTGCGGAGTATATTTGGCATAGTTGGTGTGGGCACCTGGGCCCTTGCTACAACTTGCAATACTATGGTGAGTAATGTAATAGGTCAGGGCAAACCACGTGTGGTAATGGGGGTGATATTAAAAATATCTAAGCTAAGTCTTATCTATGCATCGATTATTAGTGTTTTGCTACTTCTTTTTTCAAAGCAATTTTTGTCGCTTTATTCTAATGACCCAACATTGATAGGGTTCACCATACCGAGCCTAAGGGTAATTGTCGTTGCCACATTGATCATGTCACTATCAACGGTTGCATTTAATGGTGTGGTGGGTACAGGGAACACCCTTGTGACTCTGACCATGGAAATAAGCGGTGTTGGCCTGTACCTTGTGTATTGCTATTTTGTGATACACCTGTGGCGTAGTGATTTATACCTTTGCTGGGGTTCAGAATTTGTATATTGGACCTGCCTGCTTATAGGCTCGTTTTGGTACTTGCGGAGTGGAAAGTGGCGGGGAAAGCAGATTTAAAAGGCATGAAAACTCATTATTTTGTCGCTTCATGCTGAATGTCACCCATTGTTCCATGTAATTCCATTTCCTTTGTGGTGTGAAAATTGACTATCTGATTGTTGGACAGGGTCTTTGCGGCAGTCTGCTGAGCCGAAGCCTGATGGGTGCCGGCAAGCATGTTATTGTAATTGATGAGGTGAAGCAACACACAGCGAGCAAGATAGCCAGCGGCCTTATAAACCCGGTAACAGGCATGCGGATGGCCAAAGCCTGGATGATTGATGAACTGTTGCCTGCGGCCCGGGCTATGTATCAAGCGTTTGAGCAGGAAACAGGCGCAACTGTGCTGCAGCCCATAGATATTATTGATTTCCATAAATCTGAAAAAGACCGGGAAATTTTCAGGAACAGAACGCAACAGTACCGGGAATACCTGAGTAGTGGAGTTGCTGAAAATGAATTTAGCCCTTATTTCCGGTTTGACCATGGTGTGGGGAAAATAAATGGCTCGTGCTTAGTAGATATTAAATCGCTGATAGAAACTTGGCGAAGTAAATTGCTGGCTGCGGACTGCTTGATAGACGACGTATTTGACTACGTGCAGTTAAAAATTATCGCTGGGAAGGTATATTATAAAGATATGGAAGCCGAGAAAATCATTTTTTGTGATGGCGCTTCAGGGGTGCAAAATCCGTTTTTCTCTGTACTACCCTTCGCATTAAATAAAGGACAGGTGTTGATTGCTGAGATTGACGGATTGCCAAGGGAACATGTTTTTTTGCATGGGCTAAAAGTAGCACCGTGGGAAAACAACCTATATTGGGTTGGATCGTCATTTGAGTGGACATTTACCGACGACCAGCCATCTCCTGCCTTCAAAGAAAAAACGGAATCAGAGTTGAAAACGAAGTTGAAACTACCGTTTAAAATTGTGGCCCATTGGGCGGCTGTAAGGCCGGCAACAGCAAACAGATACCCATTGGTGGGCCTGCATCCCCGCCATCCGGAAGTGGGCATGTTTAACGGAATGGGAGCTAAAGGATGCTCACAGGCCCCATTTTTTGCGGAACAATTTACGCGGCACCTTGTGAACGGCACCAGTCTTGCACACGATGTTGATATAGCCTTAAAAGAAAGGCTTTTTACTTAGGTACATATTGTTCATTCCTCAACGCTACTTACCATCTTTAAGAAATTCGTCGGTGAAATGCTTTCGTTCTTTTTCTTTTGCAAATTTTTCGGAATTGTATTCTGCTGATTTGTTTCGGGGGATGGAGAGGCTGTTCCGGTTGTCGTGGCTGCAAAGTTTTGCTATGTACACTATTTGTCCCACATGGTAGGAATAGTGGGCTACCTGCCGGAAAATTGCTTCAAGCACTGTATGCCCCTGGTTGCGGATGTAGATTATTTTAGTGAGGTCGTCGTCAGACAATCCTTCGAGGGCATTGAACATACACTTCCATCCTTCTTCCCATTGCGAAACGAGCGCTGCTCTACCCTGCTGTTCGGGTTCAAACTCTTCGTCGCGTTTTCTCCATTCTTTTTCACCATCCGTGGTAAGGAAATCGGTCCAGCGGCTGAGCATGTTGCCATGGAGGTGTTTCACTATATTGGCAACGCTATTGCTGTCCGCATTTGCCTGCCAGTTTAGGCTATCATCGCTCATTTGGGCTATCGCTTTTTCGCCCAGCTGTTTATACATTTTGAATTGCCGTAGGGCACTTTCCATATACTGTATATTCATAACTATTAGTTTTAATAAAAAACAAACGAATAAAGCGAGTTCAAGCTGCCCAAAGCCTATTTTTCCCTTTTAAAGGTAACGGTACTGTACATGCTATCTTCCTGAAACCGAAGTTTGAGTTCTGAAGACGTCAATTCTACGATGTCCATTTGGGTCTTCGTATTTTTGCCCTGTCCGGTCATTTCTTCCATCTGGAGCGCCCCGGCAACATCGATATACCACTTGCTGGTATCTGGCAAGCCGTTGAAGGAAATAGCAACGATACTGTCCTTACGAAAATTAAATATCGTATTAAGCACTGCCTTCATTTGTATTTTCTTAGAGCTGTCAAACTCTATTTGAAGTCCTTTTCTAAGGCTATCGACATTGGTAGAGCCGTAAAGCTCCATATTGGTGACCGGATTACCGTTTTTGCCGAGTGTATCGATATAGTTCTGGCTTTGCCTAAAAAAGCTGTCCATACCGGGGTTTTCAAGTTTCACACCCCTCCATGAGCCCAAAAGCATGTCTTTTTTATTTTGTTTACATGCCACAAAGGCCAAGGAACATAACAGCAAACCGGCAACGGCAAATTTCATAACTATATTTTGTTTATTTTATACTTGAATGAATCAATTTTTTGCTTTCAAAATCGTAGAGCACATATTCACTTCCCTGTTTATCCAGCAGGTATCCAATTCCACCTGCCTCGGGCACTGTAATGGTGAAAGTCTGAGCCGGGAACACATTTTGTTGAAAAAGAATTTCCAGCTTTAACTCACCGGCATGTAATTTCGGTATGATACAGTAGTTTTTGCCATAACGGGGTTGCATCTTGCCGTCGATTTTAACATAGAACGGAGTTACTTTATCGCCTTGTATATATACATAGGAGTTTTTCTCGTCAACAGCTGAGCTGGCTAAATAGGTGAAACATAATAATAAAACAACCAGCAACTGATACCGCACGAAATAACGTTTTAACAACCTGACATTTACGATTATGTAATTTATTCCATTTCTATTAAAACTGCACCTTTTTCCACGGCAGTTTTTTCGGTAACCTTTATTGCTTTCACTGTTCCGGGACCTGCCGCTTTCAATAAATTTTCCATTTTCATTGCTTCAAGAATGATGAGTCCATCGCCCTTTACAATTTGTTGTCCTGGAGTTACCAGTATTTTCAGCACCATTCCGGGCATAGGGGCTTTTACCGGCTCAGCCTTTTGCATTGCTTTGAGGTCAAGGCCCATATTGGTGAGTAACAAATCAATAGGCTCTTTAATAGCCATAATGTATTGCTGCCCATTCAGCCTAAGGGTAACTTCCTTATTTTTTCTGTCGGTTTTTTCAATGATTGCGCTGTAGCTTTTGCCATTCAGCAGTACGCTTATCATACCATTTGGCTGGCGGCTCACATCCAGGTCGGCACTACTGCCATTGATAGTGAATGCGTCGCCTTCAT
>CAILMA010000097.1 GCA_903835145.1 uncultured Bacteroidota bacterium | reverse complement strand
CTCAATGCAGACTTTGACAAAATAAAGAAGGCAATTCATGAGATTATCAATCAGATAAAAATTTCGCACCAAAAGCACGATAAAGGTGGAACCTTTACAATCAAAGTACAATTCAAGGGTAGCAACATTTATTCTATCATTGAAACAGATTGGAAACTAAGTGCTTTCAAACTCGTAGAATATCATATTGCTGATGATAATTCCATGATCGAAATACTTAAATCTGGTACTCCTGTTTACAGAAAGACACCGGGAATTAAGGAGAATGCCAAAGTAGAGTCAACTTCAACTATTTCAACGAACATAAAAAAACATGTCCACCTTCCTGCAATTATCAAAATTGCCGAAAGTGAGCTGTATTATTTTGATTAATTACTACACCAATTACCCGTAGGTACATATTAAGGCGCTTACAGGCAGAGTTGCGCACCGGAGTGGCCACATGTTTCTTTGTTCTGGGTGGGTGCTCCAATGCAAAGAATGCGTTGTGAAACTGGACTAATGCCTGCTCCACATCAGGCTCAGTGTAGTCAGGACCGGGTACAAAAGCCGATTCAAGCGAACTGAATTCCCCGTAATGATGTTTCAAAAAGTAAATGAAATAAAGGAGGTCTGTAGCATTGAACGTGCGGTGGGCAAAGTGCAGGAACCGTTTGAGGTCGGTTTCTTTGTGGTTGATGGTGAAGTCGTAGGGGGCATTGTCCATCCATTCCATCAGTTTTTTGCAGTTATTAATGATGCTGGTTCTGTTGCCCCATGCCAATGTAGCTGCGAACAGCCCGGCAATTTCTATATCCTGAGGTCGCGTGAATAGGTGAGGAATACAAACCGGATCTTTATCAATGAACCAAATCTGGTTGTAAATAGCGACTTTATCGTTGAGAAATTGTTCCAGTTCGGGGGTAATAGCGGTCATGAGCTGCAATAAGAAATACTTAAAAAACGGTAATATTAGGTATTAATAGCGTTAAAAGCACCAAAAGGCGGCCAACGGGCAGGCAAATAAGGGAAAAAACACGGAAATGGGTGACGCCCGTTTGCAACACAGGTACAAATACTTTCAAAGACTATTTAAATTACTACTTTTACAGCGGGTTTTACACGTAATTATGAAAGATACATTAATACGCCCGCTTAGAGTGCTGGTAGCTAAAGTAGGGCTCGATGGGCACGACAGGGGGGCAAAAGTAATAGCTACGGCACTGCGCGATGCAGGAATGGAGGTGATATATACCGGACTAAGGCAAACGCCGGAAATGGTGGTGAACGCGGCGATGCAGGAAGACGTGGATGCAATAGGCATAAGCATACTCAGCGGCGCCCACATGACGGTTTTCCCAAGGGTAGCAAGCCTGATGAAAGAAAAAGGGATGGACGATGTGCTGCTTACCGGGGGGGGGATAATACCAGTTGAAGATATGGAAACGCTTAATGCCCTGGGTGTAGGGAAGCTTTTTGCACCCGGAGCCCCAACATCTGAGATTGCAGAATATATTAATACATGGGTGAACCAGCACAGAAGATAAACAAACAACTATATAATAACAACATCAACTAAATTATGTACGCAACAATTCAAACACAATTAGAAAACGGAACATTCCTGATTACTATTAACAGGCCTGACAAAATGAATGCGCTTAACAAAGACGTGATTCAGGAGCTGGGCGATGCGATAGATGAAGTTTACAACAACCCTGAAATTAAAACTGTACTCCTTACCGGTGCAGGAGAGAAAGCCTTTGTTGCCGGTGCTGACATTTCTGAATTCGGATCATTAGACAAACAAGGCGGTATGGATCTTGCCCGTAAAGGTGGAGACCACGTGTTTAATAAAATAGAAAACAGCCCTAAGCCTATAATTGCTGCTGTAAATGGTTTTGCACTTGGCGGTGGTTGTGAGCTGGCAATGGCCTGCCATTTCCGAATAGCAAGTGAAAATGCAAAATTTGGTCAGCCTGAAGTGAATCTGGGTCTTATTCCCGGTTATGGTGGTACACAGCGCCTTACTCAGCTCATTGGCAAGGGAAAGGCTATGGAACTGGTGATGACCGGCGATATGGTAGGCGCAGAAGAAGCGAAAGCACTTGGTCTCGTAAACCATGTGTATCCACTGGCTGACCTGATTACAAAATCGAAGGAATTACTCCAGAAAATACAGACAAAGGCACCTGTAGCAGTAGCACATGCTATTGCGCTGGTGAATGATGCAGCGAAGGGTAACCCTGACGGATTTAACAATGAAATTGAACGTTTTGGAGCATGTTTTGAAACAGAGGACAAAGTAGAGGGAACAACTGCTTTCCTTGAAAAAAGAAAACCTGCGTTTAAAGGAAAATAATTCATATCTTCAACCTCCAAAAAATAAAATACATGCGGGCCAGGTATTTCCGTAATCTCATTATATTAGCTATTGCTGTTTCGGCATGCAATTTTTCCAGGGCGCAGGATGCCTCCAGGATTTATATAGAACAAACCGGATGGTCTATTGGCACGGATATTGGCCTTACAGATCTTTGGGGCGATGTGGGTACTAAAAGCCCGATTCAGCACTATATCAACGGGAAATATTTTGATAAAGTATGTTTTATGGGGGGGCTGTTTGGCCGTTACACCGTTCACCCTGCCTTGGCTATAAGGCTTATGGCTAACTATGGTACATTCTATGCTACTGACCAGTGGAACTACAATCTTGCAAAGAGTGCAGGTTCTCAGGGTGCTGACGCTTACCAGAGGTATGCACGTGGTCAGAATGCAAAACCAGATATCTTCGAAAACAGCATTAGTTTTGAAATTACCCCGCTGAGACTTAATCCGGAGTCGAAGGCAGCCCACAGGAAGGGACAGGTTTATCTTGGCCTTGGTGTTGGTTACTTCCACTTCACACCTAAGAGCACTGTTGGTAACGGAAATACATACGTTAATACCTACGACCTTCATCTGGAGGGCGATGGTTTTGGCGCAGGGTATCCTCCGGGCTATTCTTTGTGGCAGTTTTCTATCCCATTGTTTATTGGCTACCGTTTTGATCTCGGTGAGCACATTAACCTTGGTCTTGAGTTTAACTTCAGAAAAACTTTTACTGACTACCTTGATGGTGTCAGCGGTAAGTATATAGACCCGAAGGCATATGGAGCCCATATGTCTGCACAGGATGCGAAAACAGCAGAAGCAGTTGCTGATAAGGCTTACTTGCTTTACCTGCAGCAGCCAAACCTTGCGGGAAACCTAAGGGGCGATGCTTCTAACAAAGATGCTTACTCCACAATTACATTGAGCATTTATTACAAAGTTTTTAGCCGTACCAAGGAGTGGTGGAAACAACGCATAAAATAAAATTTTTATAAATATTCATAAAAGCCGTCTGAAGCCCTCAGGCGGCTTTTTATTTTTTGCAGGTACTACAAACCGGCTCAATAAAGAATATGCATGAAACAACAGAAGCTGCCACGGAATAAGCTGAATAATACCCCGATTAGGTTTATTTATGTTTTATGAACTTACGCCGCATCATCTTAGTGACTTTTTTGAGTATTCTTTCTGCTCCCGGCTATGCCCTACCGGGTAGGAAACAGGCAAAAGACTTGCTGAGTGTTGCGAAAAGGCACTGGGTGGATAGCGTGTACAATACGCTAACGGAAGAGGAGCGCATAGGCCAGTTGTTTATGGTTGCGGCTTACTCAGGCTGCAAAAATTTTAACGAAGAACTGATAACAAAACTACTTACCAGCCACCAGATAGGTGGCCTTATATTTATGCAGGGTGGTCCGCTCAGGCAGGCCGCACTTACCAATAAATACCAACGTATGGCACAAGTGCCCCTGCTGATATCAATGGATGCGGAATGGGGCCTTGGTATGCGGCTGGACAGTGTAAAAAGCTTTCCGCGGCAAATGATGCTTGGTGCTACCCGCGACTCTGCATTGGTATATAAAATGGGCTCAGCTATAGCTGAGCAGTGCAAGCGAATGGGTGTGCACATAGACTTTGGACCGGATGTAGATGTGAATAATAACGCCGCTAACCCCGTTATCAATTCCCGCTCGTTTGGGGAGGATAAAACAGCCGTAGCCCGTATGGGCAAAGCCTACATGAATGGGCTGCAGAAGAACGGAATAATAGCCTGTGCAAAGCACTTCCCCGGGCATGGCGATACCAATACAGACTCCCACAAAGATCTGCCCCTGATAACGAAGACCATGGAGCAGCTGGATACCCTGGAACTCTATCCTTTTCGCCAGCTGATAAGTGATGGTGTGAACAGCATAATGGTGGGCCACCTTGAGGTGCCTGCGCTGGATACTGCGGCCCATGTACCCACCACGCTATCAAGAAACACAGTTACCGGCCTGCTCAGGGAAAAGCTGGGCTTTAACGGGCTTGTGATTACTGATGCACTGGGTATGACGGGGGTTACCAAGTATTTTCCGGCAGGTGAGGCCGATTTGCGTGCCTTTGCCGCAGGGAATGATATCCTTCTCTTTTCGCAGGATGTGCCGATGGCTATAGCTAAAATCAAGAATGCGCTGGACAGCGGTGCCATACCAATGGCGGCACTGGAAAGCAGCGTGAAGAAAATACTGCACACCAAGTATTACGCAGGGCTCAGCACATGGAAAGACATAGATACCACCAACCTCACCAATGACCTTAATAAGGCTGTAGATGAGATAAGAATTGAAACTGCAAAAGAGGCCATAACCCTCGTAAAAGACGACAACCAGATACTGAGCAAGCTCAACGAAAATATGAGCGTGACCTACATAGGCATAAACGCCACCACCACCACGCCCCTCTATGAACGCCTGAAGGATGCCTACCCGCTCATGAAGGCAGGATGGCTGCCAAAGGGTGGAGCAACCGACGCGTGCCAGAACCTGCTGGCCAATGCTAATGACCACGATGCCGTAATTGTAGGCATACATAACGTAAGCTTTACACCCGGCAACAACTACGGCTTGAGCGAAGAAGCACTGACACTGATAAAGCAGGCAAGTTGCAAAACAAACGTGATGCTGGTGCTCATGGGCAATGCCTATGCCATGCAATATTTTTGTGGCAGCCCATCGGTAATGGTGACCTATGAAGACGACAGTCTCACGGAGCTTGCAGCAGCCTCGGTATTGCTCAAGAAAACGAAAGCCCGCGGTAAATTACCTGTAACAGCATGTGTGGATGGCAAGAGCGTATGCCCTGCACCTGTAAAGCAGCCTGAGGTAGTAAAAGAAACACCAAAAGACCTTGTGAAAACAATGTACCCGGCAGACGCAGGAGTGGTTGATGCCACTGCGCTCGATAAGCTTGACCTGTTTGTACAGCGATGCATAGCCGATGGTGCGTTCCCCGGGTGCCGCATGCTTGCAGCCCGCGATGGCAAGGTGTTTTTCGATAAATCATTTGGCTATACCACCTACGAAAAGGCACACCCTGTAGATACCAACACGCTTTATGACATGGCTTCCTGCACCAAGATGCTGGCTACCAACATTTCGGTAATGAAGCTGTATGAAGAAGGCAAAATAGACCTTGATAAAACGCTGGGTGACTACCTGCCGATAACAAAGGGAACCGATAAGGCAGGGCTTAAAATACGTGATGTGCTGCTGCACCAGGCGGGGCTTAAAAGCTGGATACCCTTTTATAAAGAGACAGTGACCGACAAGGGAAAACCGAAGAAGGAACTGTATCATAAAAAACAGAGCGCCGACTACAGTATACCCGTAACTGAAAAACTGTTTTTAGCTACTGACTACAAAGACACCCTTTGGAGCCGCATACTTAGCAGCCCAATAGAAAATAAAGGGAAGAGTGTGTATAGCGACCTTGATTTTATACTTATGGCAGCAGTGGTGGAGCACATAACCGGCAAAACAATTGATAAGTATGCCGATGAACAGTTTTACAAGCCGCTGGGGCTATCGCACATTCTTTACAATCCGCTTTCGCGTTTCAGCTTGCTGGATATTGCACCTACAGAAATGGATTTCAACTTCCGCAATGAGCTTGTACACGGGTATGTACACGACCCGGGTGCTGCCATGATGGGGGGCGTTGCCGGACATGCCGGTCTTTTTGCTACTGCCAGTGATGTGGCTGTTGTTTTCCAGATGTTGCTGAACAAGGGCAGCTATAGCGGGAAGCGTTATTTTAAGGCGGCTACGGTTGACCTCTTTACGGCCTATAATAGCCCGCTTAACCACCGCGGCCTTGGCTTTGACAAACCCTCTACCGACCCCGATGACGGTGGCCCGGCAGGTGCCCGTTGCAGCGCAAAAGCCTTCGGGCATCAGGGCTTTACAGGCACGTGTGCTTGGGCCGACCCCGCTACTGGTGTGGTATTTGTATTCCTCAGCAACCGGGTTTACCCATCAGCTGAAAACGTGAAAATAAACAAGCTCAATGTGAGGACTATGGCTCAGGACTACATCTACGAGTCGCTTGGTATACCGGTTAACCATACCCGTGCAGAAGTGTATAAAGCCCAGGTAAACAAGCCATAGGTAGTGATTGAAATGCATTACAAATCTCAGCACTGTCAGGGTAGGACCTCACCCCAACCCTCTCCATAAATGTAGAGGGAGATTGATGTCTGCGGCGTACCGCAGGGGTGGGTGTTCGGGTGGTTTTTGGATGCTGTGGATATAGAAACATTCCGTCTGTCCTTGGTGCACCTCATCCCAACCGTGTCCATAAATGTAGAAGGAGATTGATGTCTGTGCGGTTGCTCAGGTCATATTGCAATTATACTTGTCCAAAGATTTAAAATGCACCCTGATGATAATGTCGCTGTTCAGATGAATTTTACCTTGATTTCAATATTTGTGTTTCGGCCTTTGTCATCAGAGCACGATATTTTCAGCCGTGTGCCATCGGCCTTAAAAAACACTTTCTGGTGGGCTGCGCAGGCGGCATAAAATTTGTCATTGATATACCAGTACACCTTCTGCACATCACTGCCGGTGTTGCAGGATAGTTGCAGTTTTTGTTCGTCTTTGTTTTCAATAATATAGGTCATGCCATTGGTAAGCGATGTAATAGCAGGTGGCGTGCCCTCAAAGCTGCGAGTGCAGGCCGGGTTGTGTGCAGGCAGCGCTGTGTAAGCGATGCCATTCGCATGGTAATAGTTGGCAAGCTCCGTAGGTATGTTAGGCAATACTTTCGTTTTATAGCCATTCGGAGGTAAGCAGGTAGAACAATAGCAGAATTTTTCATCGGCCGAAAGCCACACTTCCTTCATGTGGTCGCATCTGTCGCAGGAGGAGATACCGGGCAGGTAGTAGTCCATAACCTGAGCCGTGCAGAACTCGCCGGGTACCTTGCCTGTCTCGGGGCACACCAGTCTGAAAGCAACGTCTTTAGGCGGCTCTACCCAGTCGTTTGCGGCGTTATGGTCTATGGCATTAAACAGCTCAAATAAAAGCGGGGTGGCTGTCGAAGCCCCGCTGAGGTCTGGCACGCCGGTTGCCGAGAAATTGCCCAGCCACACACCTATAGTATAGTGCTTGTTGTAACCAATGCTCCAGGCGTCTTTTCGGCCGTAAGAGGTGCCCGTTTTCCAGGCAATGTGGGGTATGCCCACACCTACATCAAGTCCATTGGGGAGGTCGGGCCGCAGTAACCCGGTAAGTATGTGTGTGACCATAAAATCGGCACCGGGAGATAGCAGGGTTACCACCCCCATAGTATCGGTTTTTGATTTGGCGTTGTGGTTGCTGTCGCTGGTCTGTGGGCATACATATTGCAGCGGGTAGTATTTCCCGTCGTTGGCAAGTGCGCTGTAAAGGGCCGTAAGCTCATCGAGCCTTACCCCGCAGCCGCCCAATATCATAGAAAGGCCCATTTTCTTTCTGTTGCGCTCTACAGAGCGGAACCCGGCCTGGGAGAGTACACTTACAAAATTATCAACCCCCTCATCTTCAAGTAGTTTTACTGCGGGTATATTCAGCGAGTGGCTGAGGGCATACTCTATGCTTATGTTCCCGTTAAACCGGCGGTCGTAGTTCTCCGGTGTATAACCCTTTATATTCACTGGTACATCAGCAATCATGGTCTTGGGCGTTATAAGACCCTTATCAACACACAGGCCATAAAGAATCGGTTTCAGGGTGCTGCCGGGTGACCGCAGTGCACGCACGCCATCAACCTGTCCGAAATGGAATCGGTCGTGGAAATCGGACGAGCCAATATAGGTAACAACCTCGTGGGTGGTATTGTCAACTACCAGCACGGCGGCATTGTTGATGTTGCGCAACTTTAGTTGATTCACGTAGTTGGTTACTATGGTTTCCGCTTTTTGCTGGGCAGTACCATCTATCGTTGTTTTCACTTCCAGCTTGCCGGGGTTAGCCTTTCTTACGCGTATAGCCAGCTGAGGTACAGCACAGGGTGCACTGCGACGGCTGGCAGTAAGCGGCTCCTGCAGGGCATCATTTATTACACTTGCCGCAAACAGTTGCTCATCGCGGAACCGCAGTAGCCATTTGTTCCGTTGCTCCACTATGCGGGCATTGTCCTTTCCCATTACCAGCGAATTAGGCCGGTTGGGAATGATGCTTAATGCTGTTATTTCAGCCAGCGAAAGGTGGTCAGGCGTTTTATTGAAATACAGCAGCGATGCCGCCTTAACACCGTCAATATTAGACCCATAGGGCACCAGATTCAGATACAGTTGCAGCAGCTCATCCTTGCTGTAGTGCAGCTCCAGCTGGGTAGCACGAAACATTTCTATGCATTTATTGAGGTAGGTTCTTGGCTTGGGGTCAAGCATGCGGGCTACCTGCATAGTAATGGTTGATGCCCCTGACGTGCGTTTAAGGTGAAAAATATTATTGACCAACGCCCTGCCGACAGCAAGCGGGTTAATACCGGGGTGGTGGTAAAATTGTTTGTCTTCCTTGGCCACAATTGCTTTTTTGAGCTCGGGGGTTATCTCACTCAGCGGGGTATAAAAACGCCACTGCCCATCGCTTGCAATGTAGGCATGAAGCACCGTGCCATCGCAGGCCTCTATGAGCCGTGCAAAGGGTACAGTAGTGTTTACAGGACTGATCCTATCCACCAGAAAATAGGAAAGGATAAAGCAGGTAAGAATGTAAACT
Source organism: uncultured Bacteroidota bacterium (assembly GCA_903835145.1). GTDB lineage: Bacteria > Bacteroidota > Bacteroidia > Chitinophagales > Chitinophagaceae > Flavipsychrobacter. The sequence goes on along the minus strand of CAILMA010000097.1, from coordinate 5,682 downwards.
GTTTTTCTTGCTGCCTTACTGCGCATAATATGACTGAGCCTTTTCGTAGACTTGATTTTAAAGTTATTGGTGGTTATACTTTATTTGGCAAAGTAACATCGTTGGTTGGGCTTTTACCCTTACGTCAGCTACTTATTGCAACCCCACCCTTAACGGAAGGATGGGGTTGCAGCAATAGTTATTTTTCAAGTATTTTTATTACCCCGGCTCCGTGGTAAGAGTGGTAGTTGCCGTCATACATAGCATCGGCCTGCACAGGGCCCAGCTGGTAGGTGCCGGGCGATACAGCCCTTACCATGTAGTAGAAGTCGGTGCGTTTGTTGCTGGCATTGGTAAACATATTTATGCGGTCATCCCTTATATCCATGCAGTCGGGCTCGCTGTGGTCTTTTATCCAATCCAGCTTTGGCATTTCAGAGAGGCGGGTGTTTTCAATCTCAAAGCCTGCCGGCAGCATATCAGTTATTGCTACATTTTCAACCCAACTGTTGTTTTGAGTTTCCAACGATATTTTTACGACTACAAGGTCATTCTGGTGAAAGGTGTTACCCATTTCATGCCCCTGCCGGTCGTAGTAAGTGCGGCGCACTTTAAGGTGGCTATCTTCTTCTTTGTAGCTCCCATCTGCAGAGATGCCATCCACTTCCCAGAAGTAATAATAGCCGCCCTTACCTTTTACTTGTATACCCAGGTTTTCGCCTGCATGTTGCTTCATGTTCAGCGACAGTGCCGCACCTGTGGTGGTGCCTGTGGCCTTGTTATTGGCAAGTATTGTAGCGGTTGCGGTGGTCTGGTTGGCCATCTTAGCAAGCTTACCGAGTGCGAGAATAGCAAATGCATTTTCCTGCGTGCTCAGGTAGCGTTCTTTCGCCATCTGGTCAGCCAGCTGCCGTGCCATAATACCCACTTGTGCATTGTTAGGGTCCATATCCAGCAATACATTCAGCGATATGGCCTCATCCCTTATAGGGGAGTAGAAGCTACCGCCAAGGCAACGATCGGGCACCTCGCCAGCGAAGGCTGGGGGAAGTATTTGCTGGGCCTGCGTAGGCTGCCCTGAAAGCGAGTAAGCCGCAGCCAGCAGGTACTTGCCATCGAGTGTAAGCATATCGCTGTGGGCCTTGTAGTAGTTCATATCGGCCTTGTCCGTTTGCCCGGCAAGGGCCAGCACGTAGAGCGAATAGGGTACCTCTTCCGGCGCTACTTGCTTCTTGCTGTTTCCATTGTAATAGAAGGTGATTACTTCTTTTTTATACAGCCGGAACTTCATGTACTCTTCCAGGTGCTGCAGCGAATTTGAGTTTACCTCAAACCCTGCTTTCTTAGCCTCCAACAGGAAGTGACAGGCGTATATACTGCCCCACCAGCTTTCCTCGCCACCCTGCGGCCAGTAGGAGAGGCCGCCATCGCCCTGCTGCATACTCTGTAGCTTATTTATGGCCTGCTGCACATTGTAGGCAGGGTTCAGCTCTTTGTCCATACCGGCATTCATGCTCTTCACGAGGTCAGCATAATACAACTGTGGAAAGGCAGCTGATGTGGTCTGCTCCACGCACCCGTATGGGTACCGCACGAGGTCTTCAATATGCTTGCTGAACTGCGTAACCGGCGACTTGCCTATTACCAGCTTACCGGATACCGATGAAGGAATAAGGTTGTTTTTTGTATCCAGCGTAGTAGTCTTGTTTTCAGCCGCAAATCCGCTGCCCGTTATCTTCTGCAGAGAGGCCGGTGGCCTTATACTTATGTCGGTTTCGTTGGTGAATGTTTCGTTGAGCGCTTTTACGGTTACGCTTACTTTACCTGCACCTATAGATGGGTCTGCGGTAACATAAAACACAGCCCTTTGCTCGCGGTTTGCAGGTATTTCTATGGTCTGCGTTGCCGAGCCTTTTACCCCGAGGGGGCCAGTGGTTTTTACGGTTATGGTGGCAGTGGTACTTTTGTTGGTTGTGTTGCTCAGCGATACCGGCATCACCACTTCATCTTTCGGACTCAGGAACCGGGGCAAGGCTGTGCTTATCACGATAGGGTCAGCCACCTTCATGTGCTTATCGCCGCTGCCGAACCCTTTGTTTTTATAAGCAAGTGCCATCACCCTTAAATCGCCTGAAAACTGTGGTATATCTATATCGTACCGCACATTACCGTTTCCATCTGCCTGCCGTATACCACTCCAGAAAGATACATTTTTCACCCTGTTCACGAACATAGGGTTCACCCGGTTGCTGCCGTCGCCGCCGCCATCACCACCGGTGCTGGAAAGGCGCGTTTTTATCTCCGGCATCAACCAGGGGTATATGTCGTAGCTATTCACCGAAAGGCCTTCTTTCTGGTAGAAGAAACTATAAGGGTCTGGTGTAGCGAAATTCTTGATTTGCAGTATTCCTTCATCAACAGCCGAAATCGTTACATATGCACCCGGGGCGGTTTTTACATTTATAGTTTGCCGGGTTTTTGATCTCGACTTTTCTGCTATCGCCACCTTCACCGGTAGCTCATAGCTTTTGTTGTTAATGGTGACAGACTGGTAGCCATGTGCTATGGTAAGTGGTAGCTCGCTCCCGTCCATAGGGCGGAACAATGTAGCTGACACATACACATTGGGCAGCAGCTTGTCATTGGCACTGAAGGAGAGCGCGGCTGACTTATTTTTGGTCTTCAGGTAGTAGTGATTGATGATGTGGTCGCGCTCCAGCGTTACCAGCAGTTTGCCTTCAAATGGTGTTGTGAAAAGTACATTTACTTTATCGCCTGTGTTGTATTCTTTCTTGTCTGTCTTTATCTCCACATTCCCTTCATTGCTCACTTCGAATGAGGAGTATTGGTTGTCGTCCCAGCCATAGGCATAGAGTGTTTTAGAGATATAATTGTCGCTGCCACTGGCAAAAACCCGCACCTGGTATTCACCACTTTCCCGGGCATTAAAGTAGTACTTGCTGTCGGGGCCGCTTATCTGCACTTTCTGGTGGCTTATCACCCTGTCTTCACTCACCGATTCGTAGCGGTAGCTGCTGCCGCTCTGTTGTATCACCGAGTGCCATTCCTTTCTTATTACTTCTATCTCTACCGTTGTTGCCTGTGGGTTGCTGTTTTTGTCCAGCGCTACGAGGTCCAGCCGCACAGGTGCCTTCGTGCTCACATATTCATCGTTGCTTTTCAAGCCGATAAACAAGGGCTGTGTATACACTTTAAAATGGCTGTAACGGTGCATGGGTCTGCCGGTTTCGTCAAACACAGTCACCATTACATTGCCGTTTACAACACCTCTGTCAGCAAGCTCATCACCCAGTTTGAACGTTTCTGATGCGCTGCCTTTGTCGCTTGTTTTTCCGGTGTGGTTATCAGCATTTACCTGCACCTGATTGTACAGGGTAAAGTCAAAGTCACTGAATTTTTCTGGTGAAAACACCGCGCTTGAAAGGTTGAGCTCGCATTGGTAGTTTCTACCGGCTGCGGGGGTGCCAAACAGGTTATCGGCCTGTGCAATGGCCTTTACGCTGTCGCCCGGTTTATAGTCTGGTTTATCCACTTTCAGGGTCACCTTCATGCGGTCGGGCATAAACTCTTCCACTATCATATCGTAAGCGTTGAGCAGGACGTCGTTGCCACTGTAAACCTCTACCGTATAAGTGCCGGTAATGGCACTTACCGGTGGCGTGAACGTGGTTTCGCACGAGCCCTGTTCATTCAGTACTTTACGGGCTGTTCCAAATTCTTTTCCGTTCGGTAGTGTCAGTTTTATTTTCACAGGTAATTCGGCTTGCGGTTCCCATTGTTCGTTGCGCACTATGGTGCTTATGTGCATGGTTTCGCCCGGGCGGTACAGGTTTCGCTCAGGGTATATCATGGCTATGAGCCCCGCCTCGTTTGGTGTGCGGCCACCCACATCAAACCTCGATGTGCCAATCTGTGTCTTATCAAACATTACAAAGTTGAAATCGTCATTTTTCTTGGCGGTAACCATTGCCACCTTGAAGCCGGGAGAGGTAGTACTCATGTTTTTAAACACGGCAACACCTTCACCATCGGTGGTTGTGCTGTACACTTTCTGGTTGTTCGTGCCGGTGAAAGTTACTTTGAGTTGCGGCAGCGCTTCTGTAGTTTTAATGGAGTTGGCAAACACATAGATATTGTCTTTCTCCTCCTTAACGATGAGCCCGATATCTGATATAGCCAGTATTTTCGACTGCTGCACCCAGTTTTGTTCTTTCGATTTTACCGTAACTACATACACGCCATTATAGTCCTTCAGCTTGTCTTGGAAATCAAGATGCAAGGTACTGGCTGCATTCTGGCGGGGCAGTTTCTTTGTGTCATAACTCTTATGGAAAATGGTATCACCCATGTTATCGGTCTCATAATACTCATAGTCTGTACTTTCGTTGTCCTCATAGTGATAGTCGTAACCCTTGCGGTGGCGCATAAACTGCTCCAGGTTGTTTTCATACACCTTTATCACGCTTACTTCCACGGTTGGCACATTCACAATATTCAGCTGCACATTTTTATACCCGGCCGATGACAGGTACATGCCCTTGGCATTCACAAACGTGATAGAGGGGTGCAGCTTGCCGAATGTTACTTCTTCCGAGAATTCTCCTTTCATTTTCCCACCAAAAGCTCCATCGAGCCCGGTAGCGATATTCAGCTGGTACTTTTGAGAAGCTACAAAGTTGCCGCTGGTAATAGTAAAACCGCCGTCGCTCAGTGCCACCTCAAAAGGTACGGCAGGCACAAGTGTAATCATGCTTTTCAGGTTGGTTTCCAGCACGGGCTGCGAAGTGGTTACGGTAAGTACCCCCTCAGTACCTGTATGCTGGCCGTTAACACCCGTAATTGTAAGGTTGTAGCGCGATGGTATTACAGCAGCAATGCTGGTATCGCGCAGCGAGGCATACTTAGTGGTACCCATGGGTATACCCTTTTGCAGGTCCACTTTCAGTGGTGTTTCCTCGTCTTTGTCAGTAAGTGGCAAAAACTGCAGCGAGAGTGTTTTGCCTATACCGCTGTTTACGGAGCTGATGCTCACGGCCGTGCCCTTTGAGCTCAGCTTCAGCCGGTTGGCAGCTTCGGTGAGGTTTACATCGTAGTTAAAGGTCATGTCCATCTGCACCAGGATGTTCGATACATTCTTGCCCCTTGTCCAGGAGAGGTGCATTTCGTTTATCTTGAGATCGGACGTATGAAATTTCACCGGCTCGGGGCTGATGCTGAGCTTCTTATTAATGAATTTCAGGAGTTTGCCGGAGAGCTTGCCGGAGTAGGTTACGCCGGGCTGAAAGCCTTCTGCCGGACTGAATACGAGTACATTGGTGCTGCTCCACCGGAACTGGCCCCTGACTGCAGGTGTGATGTCAATAAAGGAGGTGGTGTCCCAGACGTTAACGAGGCTGTCCGGGCAGAGGTCTTTGTTGAAGGTGAATTCGAGATTTTGCTGTTGTTCAATTTCAGATTGGAAATTCGTAGTCGCTTGTACATCATACTTGCTGCTCTTGCAGGCGTGGAAGAGCACGCACAAAAAAAGGCACCATATCATAGCGATAATGTGCCGGAGGTTGGATCTCATAAAAGTTTGGAAGTTTGTAATAAATAAACGTCCGCTTTTATGTTTAGGGTATCTCTAAAAACTCTCTATTTTATCTGAGTGTTTCTCTGAGTTGCTTTTTTATTGAGCGTTTG
>CAILMA010000096.1 GCA_903835145.1 uncultured Bacteroidota bacterium | reverse complement strand
TTTAAAAAAAAGAAGGGCTTCTAAAAAAAAAGTTTAGCCCTTCCAAAATAAGTTATAATTAACGGTTAAAAACGGGAGCAGGGAATAGACCTGTAGCGCATTAATTTGTATGGACTGATGTAGCGTACACCTATTTCATAACCACCGTTGCCATTTGTAACGGTATTAAGAGAGGAAACGTTAAAGTCATAGGCAAAGCTCACCCTGAAGTTTTTAAGCTCGAAACCAGCATTAATAATGGCAGCATCAGATGTACGGAACCAACCGCCTACAAACACAGCAGGAGTAAAGTGCGTTTCGCCATACTGGCCGGTGAGTGAATAATGGAACTCATTACCTACAATCAGCTCTGTAGCTGATGCCTGATACTGATACAATACTGCCGGACGAAGACTAAGCCTGTCGCCTACATTCCAGTTGATACCCAACTGACCTGTATAGCGCATATCAAGCACAGAATTGCTTCCGGCTTGTTTCAGGATGTTGTCATTAGGCTGATTGATATTATTAGCAGAAAGACCGATTACGTAATTGAAATTCTGGCCTGCAGCCTGCGAGAAACTGATACCTGCGTTTACAAGGTAGTAGTTAACCGAGTTACCAAGGTGCGACTCCTGAGTTGTACCCTGAGCGAAAGTACCATTATGGAACTCATCGCCAAAGTAAAGCTTGCTCAGATCGAGGCTTTTTTGTGCATAACCAGCCTGAAAACCTACTGCGAGGTCTGACCCGCTGTAGTCATTACCATTGCCACCAAAGGTTTTGTGGTAAGCAAGAGAGGCTAATCCTGTAAATGAAGTAAGATTGGCATCACCAGCCTGATCCTGATACATTTGCAAGCCGCCGGCCAGGTAATCGCCGTTGCCATTACTCTTAATGGGAAGATCTACCGAAACACCGGTTGTCCTGTAACCATTGGTAATGCCATTCCACTGGCTCCTGTAAATAGCGTCCGCCCTTAATTTTCCATAAAACATGCCGGTGAATGCAGGGTTATAAGCAAGCGGCTGCATGTCGAACTGCGAAAAGTGGATGTCCTGGGCAAAGGAGACCGGTGTGGTAAGCACAAGGGCTGCGATACTTAAACGGGTGATAATATTTCTTTTGTTCATTTTATGTACTTTACTTATTTACAAGATTATAGTTGTTTAGTTAACGAGTTATAGTCAATTTATTTTCCTGCTTTACTCCCCCTCAATTTCATGTGCTCAGTCAATCACATTCAACCACACAAACAATTCGTAAATTGCCGTTGATTTGTATTTAATCTGCTGGCTTACGCACTTAAAAAATGCTCCCCCAACGGTTGAAAATACGTAAATTATTCAGAGTAGCAATAATTGTAGTCAAATTTTTAAATTCACAATTAGTATTTACTCCAATACAACACCCATTTTTCAAGGTTTCAGACGTCAGAAACGATTAGAAACCACATTATTATATGTGTATTGCTCGTTAATTAGCAATATTACCCTGCTGAATACGTGTTGTAAAACAGAAGACAAAATTACCGCCAACGAGACAATTTAAACCACAAAAATTTACTCTTTTTAAAGAACCCTTTTAAATTTTTTCTCTTTTTTTGTTATCGCTCACTTCAATAAGACAACCAAAAACAAAAAACCGTTTGCTTGCCGGCTAAAAAAAATCTATCCAAAGATATTGTTTTTATAAAATGTTTTGCAATAGTAAGCAAAATAATGTCCCGTTAGGTGCAAATAAACTTTTTTGCTGGTAATATTGTGTTTGAATCAAGACCTTTGCCTAAAATGGCCACAACAGGAAAAACGAAAAAAGCAGTAACGCCCGAGCCCCCTCAGGAAGGGGATTTACCGCTTCATATGGATAGGAAGAGGCAAATAACATTGGGAACAGGCATTTTTCTCCTGCTTGCCGGTGCCTTTACATGCTTCTCCATCATCAGTTATTATTACAGCTGGAGTGCTGATCAGGATAAACTATTTTCATCCTACAGTTATTTTTACTTCCTTTTCCACGACACACAGGTTGCTAACGTAGGTGGCAGGCTCGGTGCCGTGCTCTCCCACATTCTCGTTTACAATGGTGCAGGTATTGCTTCCTTTGTTATAGGCCTGGGTATTGGTAGCATAGGCCTCAACCTTATTTATGGCAAAAAAGCGCTTACACTCATGCGCTACATCAGGTGGCTGTCCATTGTTCTGCTTATTACTGCGCCTACCCTCACCTATTTGTTTCCTCATTGCCCCTTCCCGCTCGGCGGCGCATTGGGCAATGTTGTTATCAGCTATTTTAACGGGCTGCTGGGTAAGGCAGGCACAGGCATGGTGCTGCTGGCAACCATTATGTTCTTTGTATTCGTCATTTTTGCGCTCGACCTCAGACCATTGTTCAATAAGATTAAAGACCGCATTTCTGCTTACTTCGCAAGCATGAAGACGGAGCAATTGGCTATAGAACAAGATGAAGCTCAGGTTGCGAATGAAGCAATACCCAAAATTGCTGTAGTACCAGTGGCTAAAGATGCAGTTGCTAAAACAAACGGAGGATCAAAATCTGATACAGCAAACACCGAACCGGCACCGGCACCACTGCCCAAAGCTCCGCCAGCTCCCGGCAATAAACTTAAAGACAACGCCGCAAACATACCGCTCGTAATAGAAAACAGCTACGAGAACAAGGAGTGGGATATGGATATTGTTGAAAAACACCTTGACCCGGCTGATATTTCGACAGCGGCAACTGGCAAACTTGTTTTAGACCCGGTGGAAGATACCGGCGACGATGACGAAACATGGGCTGATGAAGCATTGGATAAGGACGATCGGGACAACGAGTATGTGACAGAAGACATAGAAATGATTGAAGAAGAGGAGGAGGACGAGGACGAAGAAGATGAAGAGGAACCTGAATTCACATTCGAAGTAAAACAACAACCCGAAAAGCCAGCAATAAAGCACGGTGCTCATATCTCTATTGCCAGCAACGAGCCCTATGCCCCTGAGCTCGACCTACCAGATTATAACTTCCCAACCCTCAACCTGCTCGAAAACAGGAGCCAGGAAATAATATCTCTTAATAAGGAAGAGCTGGAGAGAAATAAAGACCAGATCATACAGACCCTCCTAAGCTTCGGCATAGAAATTTCAAGCATCAGCGCAACAGTGGGACCTACGGTAACGCTGTATGAAATTGTACCTGCAAAGGGTGTCCGCATTTCAAAAATCAAGAACCTGGAAGATGATATAGCCCTGAGCCTCGCGGCCCTCGGCATTCGTATCATAGCACCTATACCCGGCAAGGGCACTATTGGTATTGAAGTACCTAATGCCAACAAACAAATTGTATCGATGCAGGCACTGCTCTCCAGCGAGAAATTTGTAAACAACAAAATGAGCTTGCCTATAGCACTTGGTAAGAAGATTGACAATGAAAACTACATCGTTGACCTCGCTACCATGCCGCACTTGCTTATGGCGGGCGCTACCGGGCAGGGTAAGTCTGTAGGTATCAATGCCATCCTCGTTTCATTGCTGTATAAAAAACATCCTTCTCAGCTTAAGTTTGTAATGGTTGACCCTAAGAAAGTGGAATTATCCATCTACAGAACCATTGAAAAACACTTCCTCGCAAAACTGCCTAACGAAGAAGAACCAATTATCACCGACATCAAGAAAGTAATTTATACCCTCAAAGCCCTGTGCGATGAAATGGATGACAGGTATGGGTTACTTAAAGATGCCGGAGCGCGAAATATTAAGGAATACAACGAGAAATTTATTGCACGTCGCCTGAACCCAGAAAACGGCCACAAATACCTGCCGTTTATTGTGTTGGTAATAGATGAGTTTGCTGATCTTATCATGACGGCAGGTAAGGAAGTGGAAATGCCAATTGCCCGCCTTGCGCAGCTGGCACGAGCCGTGGGCATTCACCTTATTATTGCAACACAGCGCCCGTCAGTAAATGTAATAACAGGTACCATCAAGGCCAACTTCCCTGCCCGTATTGCCTTTAAAGTATCGGCGAAGGTAGATAGCCGTACCATTCTTGATACCGGCGGTGCGGAGCAACTCGTAGGCCGAGGTGATATGCTTATCTCAAATGGCAACGAGCTACTCCGCCTGCAATGCGCATTTGTTGATACGCCTGAAGTGGAAAACGTTGTGAACTTTATAGGTAACCAGCGTGGCTACCCTAAAGCACACCCCCTACCGGAACCTGAAATGGACGACGACGACACCGATGCCAAGGCATTCGATCCTAAGAACAGAGACAAGCTCTTTGGCGACTGCGCAAGAACCGTAATTCAAATGCAGTCCGGCTCCACGTCTAACCTGCAGCGCCGGTTCAATCTTGGCTACAACAGGGCAGGACGAATCATGGACCAGCTCGAAGCCGCAGGCATTGTAGGCCCTGCAGCAGGAAGCAAACCCAGAGATGTTTATTTCAAAAGCGAATCTGAACTGGACGAGTTTTTGGACTCTTTAAAGTAACTTTGCACCACTATTAAAAACAAATCGATTATATCGCCTTTTTTACTGGTATGCTACTGCTGTGAATTTCGCACCATCTAAATAATTACCAGCTAACTAAAACGATAAGAACATCTTAATTAGATAAACGCAAAAATGAAAAAATTACTATCGGTAGGCCTTATGGCTTTGTGCTTTTCCGCTTATCAGGCTACGGCCCAAACAGATGCTAAAGCAAAAAAAGTACTGGAATCTGTAACCAAAAAAGTGAACAGTCTCAAATCTTTAAAGGCAAGTTTCGCGCTTAAATTAAGTGGTGCAAAGGTGTCTGATTCTAAAAAAGGAACCATTGCCCTTAAAGGGCAGAAATACCATGTGCAGCTCAGCGGACAGGAAATTATCTGTGACACGAAAACCGTTTGGAATTACAATGTAGATGCTAAGGAAGTAACAATAAATAAGTTCAATCCCGAAGAACAAAGTATCTCTCCAGCAAAATTGCTGACCAACTTTTACGATAAAGAATACAAATACAAATACGCAGGCGAAAGGAAAGAAGCCGGAAAGACCTGCGATGTGATAGAACTTACGCCTAATGACAACAGCAAACAAGTAACTAAGATTGAACTGCTTGTAGATAAAGCTTCTTCAATGATTGCTGGCGGCACCATTTGGTCGAAAAATGGCAACAAGACTCAATACACCATCAGTAACGTAACGCCTAATGCCACGATCGCAGATAGTTATTTTGGCTGGGACCCAAAAGCACATCCCGGTGTTGAAACCAACGACATGCGTTAATAGTAGCGCTGGCTTATAAAACTGAATTTATTTTAGATAGGAATGAGCACCCAGCTTGTTCCTTTTTTTATACCCGGGCGCCAAGCAAAGCAAAAGCACTTCATTGCCCCCTGAATCTGACGTCATACAGAAAAACCTTGTCCGTCAGCGTATTGAGAAAGGCAACAAGATCTTTTTTATCGGCGGGTGAAAGGTTGATGGGTTCATTCAACTCAGTTGCAAGTGTAGCACTATGCTCTATCCCGCTGGTATAGAACTCTATAACGTCCTTTAGTCTCGGAAACCTGCCATCGTGCATATACGGTGCCGAAACAGCTATATTGCGCAGAGAGGGCACTTTAAAAGCCCGTTCATCACCCGCCTGCCCGGTAATGGCTATCCTGCCATAATCCTTTAATGCAGTATCAATCGGCAGGCCATTGTTGCGGAAATCATTATTGGTAAAAAGCGGCTCGGTATGGCAGGCATTGCAATGCTGCTGAAAAAGTTTGTAACCGTTGAGCTCGGTGGTGGTATAGGCCACACCCGGCTCCCCACGCCGCACGCTGTCGTATTTTGAATTGTAGGACTCCAGCATCACGGTGTACTCCACCAGTGCTTTCAGCAGCAGCCGCTGCGTGATTACACTATCCCGGAATACATTGTAAAACATTTGCCGGTAGCGGCCGGCACTATTGAGTTTGGCAAGCACATTTGGCATGCTGTCCGCCATCTCAACAGGATTCGTTATCGGGTTCAACGGTTGTTCTTCCAGCCGCTCCACCCTGCCATCCCACATAAATGATTTGCTCCATGCCAGGTTAAAAAGCGCTATTGAGTTTCTGGTGCCCTTAAGTCCATAAATGCCATGACTCAGTGCATGATCGGCATGGGTGAATGCAGTAAAATTAAGGTGGCAACTGGCGCAGGATATAGTGTTGTCTTTTGAGAGCAGCGGGTCATTAAAAAGCGTCCGGCCAAGGATAAAACCAGCTTCAGTCACCTTTGTTTTCCTGAAGTCAAAAACCGGTCGTGGCCAACCCTTCGGCACAACGAAGCCCTCGGGAATCTTAAGCCCGGGCTCAAACGCCAGCAGCCCGGCGAGTGCCATCACTATCCCACAAATTATCAAGGCTTTTTTCACGCAACTGCAATTTAAAAACATTCCGCCGGTCTATAACCAACTCCAAATATTTATGCCACACTTTGGGGGTGTGGCACAAACATTTATTCTCTCCCTCTCTCTTTAGTCTTCAAGTATTTCAAGCTTCTTCACTATTTTCTGGCCGGCAGTCTCAAAATGAATGAGATAAACACCAGCAGATAAATAAGGTGCTGAAAGCGACATATCATTGGTGTAAGCACCTACTACATAGTGACGGCTCACTAATACCCTGCCCTGAAAATCAATGATCGTTACGTTCAGGTCATTGTTGTTATTATCAATGTGAAACCGGATATTGTCACTTGCAACCGGGTTAGGGTAAACCGAAACCGAATTGGTAGTACTGTTAACTTCTGCTATTGCAGTAGTTGGTGGCACATATGGGGTTGCACCTCCTGGCACTGTATTGTGCCCGGCTCCGGGACCAGTATTGCCTGACTGCACGGTACCATAGTAAGTAGGTCCAAGTACAAACGGATAGGCCGGATTTCCTGAGGCATCAAGCGTGACAAAATAAGCATAGGTGCCCGATGGGTATTCAGGGGTTACGCAATACCGTCCATTATGCTCATCGAGGTCACCCGCACCTGCCGTGTATACATAATCTTCACAAAAACTTCCTGCAGCATACATGGCCATGGTTGGTCCACCTGTCCTCGTAGTGGCTGTGGTAAGCACATAACTGCTCACCATTCTTTTAATTGGTCCGGTGCCATTGGTATCAGTATAGGCATAAGCACCGTATACCGGATAGCCATCAAATGCATAACCAATGATAGGTGAGTGCACAGTAGTCGCAGAAGCATCATACAGGCATTTCGGATTCACGTGGTTATGATAACTGCCGCTCTGGTCTGGGTGACCAAGGCAGGCGTCAAAACTTACGGCCTCATAGATGTATGCATTCCTGTTCCAGGCAGCTGTTACGCCGGGGCTATTGGCAAAGGCATGGGTGGTAGTATCCCAATAATACCCGTCCTTAGGATTGTAAATAGTCACCCCGTTTGACCACAGTCCGCATTTACCCATAGGTGTCTGCAAGAGCGTACCTGTATTTTTAACCGGGTTCCGGGTCAACTTTATGATATAGCCCTGATCACTGGGAATATTCGGATTTCCAGTCCAGGGGCCAATATTGTAGCTGGGTATGCTCGCACAAGTAATGTAAGCGTCGGTGGTGGTATAAGACACGCTGGTAATGTTAGCCGGGATAGTACCATAATGCGGGGTGCTGCAACCCGAGCAATTGTAACCGGTAAGTCCTGTTGTATTAAAAACCCATGAGGTAACTACCGGGCCCTGTGCCCGTGCGAGCATAGATGTGCCCAAAAGTGCTGTGAGGATAAGTCTCCTGATATTCATTCTGTAAGTTTGAAAAGGTTAAAAAATCAGATATAGGTTTAGGAATTTCTGCCCTTGCCCTCAAGCTTTGCGCAGCACCTGAATATATAGACGTGCGAAAAAGCAAAATCCTTCGCGACGCCTAAAAATATTTTCAAACCTTATTAAATGCTATCTCAGAAACCCACCGGAAGTCTATCAGGAACACCCATTCTACACAAAACTATACCCAGTCCATTGGCTTGTAATACTTCATCATTTCAGCTTCGGGGCTGCCCGGTGCTGGCTGGTGGTTGTAATACCAGCGGGCTCTTGGTGGCAGGCTCATGAGTATGCTTTCGGTGCGGCCGTTGGTCTTGAGGCCAAAAAGTGTGCCTCGGTCGTGTATCAGGTTGAACTCCACATACCTGCCGCGCCTTATCTCCTGCCATTCTATTTCACGCTCGCCATAGGCAGTATTCATCCGTTTTTCCACTATAGGCAGGTAGGCATCTAAGAAAGTATTGCCATTTGCCTGCTGAAACTCAAAAAGCCTGTTTTCGTCCGCATTGGCTTCGGTGCGCAGGTAGTCATAAAATACGCCACCTATCCCCCTCATCTCATCGCCCCGGTGTCTGTTGTTGAAATACTCGTCGCAATGCTTTTTACAGCTTGCGTACACTTCGCTGCCAAACGGCTCTATTGCATTTTTTAGCGTGCTATGGAAGTGCCTTGCATCTTCTTCAAAAAGGTAGTAAGGGGTGAGGTCTGTTCCGCCACCATACCATGCATCCAGTCGGGTGCCTTCCTTGTCATAAAGTTCAAAATAACGCCAATTCGCATGTACTGTAGGTACATAAGGATTGAGCGGATGCAGCACGAGGGAAAGCCCTGCGGCAAAAAAATCGGCCTCGGTCACACCAAATGCCATTTGCATAGCCTTCGGCAGCTGCCCGTGCACAATCGACGTATTTACACCACCTTTTTCAAACACGTTGCCATCTGCAATCACGCGGGTCTTGCCTCCGCCACCTTCAGCACGCTCCCATTTATCTTCTATAAATTTCGACTTGCCATCCACGCGCTCCAGCGCAGCGCAAATGGTGTCCTGTAAACCATGTATGTAATCGGCAAATTCATTTTTAATGCTCATATGCTTGTTTTCGGGGCTGCAAATTTCTTACTTTTTAACCGGATTGGCACATTTATTTTATGCGGTGTTAACCGCCTAAATCCCTAACAGGACAATAAGCTGGCAATCAATAGCCGCGTACATGTGATAAAAGCAAAAGCAGACCCTGAAGCCTGCTTTTAAAAATAATATATAAGTTTCAATTAAAATTTAATCCCTACAGTAAGTGCAACGTTGGTAAGGTTATAATTAACAGTCGCAACAGGCAGCGCCACCTTTGGGCCTGAAGTCACATAGTTAAAATCAATCTGGTTGTAGGGTTGTTCCGTCATTTTGTACATACTGTTCCTCACCGCAAAGTCAGCAAAGAAATGCTTGCCACGGAAGCCTAAACCACCGGAAAAGTCAATGCGCTCAGAGCTCATATCAGCTGCTGTCAGTGGATTGCCATAATACCCGAAACCGCCACGCACCATAAAATATTTGGTCAGTTTCACCTCCGCACCTATCCTGAAATTAGAAGCAGAACCGTAGTTGCTCTTAATGCTGTCATTCATAGCTGTTTGCTCTGCTTGAAAAGAAGTGCCGGATATGTCATCGTACCCACCCGGATATACATAGCGCATAGTGCTATAGTTCACATACTCGTAATCAGCAGTAATAAAGCCTATATTCTTCATTATAAAGGTAGCACTCAGCACCGCTTTCATAGGCGACACGAAGCTATAGGTGAAATTATTAGTAGGAAAATCGCCATTGTCCGTGCTTAAATCATAGCTCGCACCCCCAACCGTAGAGTGGATACCATAGTCGGTGGTCTCTGTGAGGCCATAATAAGTAGGTGTATGGAATGCAGCACCCACGCGGATGTAGTCCGTGATTTTGTAGATAGCACCTAACTTCACATTTACCCCTGCCCCACTTACTGAAGAATAATTATTGTAAGTAAACGTCTGAAAATCAGCAGTGTTTTGCGTATTAGTAGGCAATACTGTTTCAGAATAAGCCGAATTGCGTTGGTAATTAATGACCGGTATACCTACCGAAACCCCAAGCAATAGTTTTTCTTTATAGTTGCCGCCAAGCGCTATCAGGCACTCATTAATGCCACCATATTCCTGCACACTATTCATCTGGTTTATCCCCCCTTTAAACGGCACTACTGACTCGTAATGATTGCCGGTAGCGTTGAGCAGGTAAGACTGGTAACCAATGTTACCCAAAGTACCGGTATTATAATTACTACCTGCGTCGAGGGTATCCCGGTTTGCATTAGACTCCATGGCCTGAGTAGCAGAACTTGTAGTGTTGTTTCCTGAATAAGTATAGGTCCGGTTAAAATCGGCAACTCTGTTTACCCCAAGCGCAAAGGAAACAGACTTCCAGTTGCGGCGGTCGTAGCGCTTACCCCTGGGAGCATTGGTGAATACCAGCCCAAAATTATTGATGGTCACATGGGCCATGTTATCGGCAGTTGTAGTGCCCAGGTAGTCGCTGCTTGAAGCATTGAGTTTTAATGACGGCGTAAAGGTCAGTTCCGAACTTCTGTACACACCCAAACCTGCCGGATTCACACTTATAGAACTAAAATCACCGCCCACCGAGCCGAGCGCACCGCCAAAACCTATCGACCTCGCAGTCCCTTCCACCGTAAGATTTGAAAGATTATAAGCCCCGGACAAGCTCTGCGCTGAAGCCGATACGGTTGCCGTAACCATAACAGATGCAATTATAAACCTGAAGTTCTGCATAACAATCTTTTATTTTGAGACCAATTGATAAAGA
>CAILMA010000095.1 GCA_903835145.1 uncultured Bacteroidota bacterium | reverse complement strand
CGTCACATTATCGGTTTGTTTTACTCTCGCATTGATAAGGGTGCGCGTTTGCTTGTTGTAAAATACTTTGTTCATTATAAGCTGCGAAGGCTTAATGTTCTTGTTGAGGAAGTTCATAACATCTTGATTTATATCGTTCATTTTCACATTTTCATTTAGTCAACGTTCCTAAAATCGTTACTTAGCATTGTATTCTTTTTTATGGGTTGCTATCGAATTTGAGTTTCCTTCGGTCGGTGTGAGGGTAAGCATTCTTACTTTGCTGTTTCCTTTTTCACTCACATACAGGTTGCCGTTTTTTTTACCAGCTACAACTACTGAAGGTTGATTAAGGTTTATCGCAATTGGTTTTCCATTGTTGCCATTGAACTCTGTCTGGCCTGTACCGGCAACGTTAATTAAGTTGCCGTTGGTATTTATGCACCTTACCCGGTTACAGCCGTGGTCGCAAAAATAAATGTTGCCTCCATTATCTACGGCGACAGATGAAGGATAACTGACCCTTGCTACCAGCGCATTTAAAGAGTCTCCATTGTAGCCAACACTGCCATTCCCTGCAATCGTTGTTATCTTTCGGCTGCTTGTCACCTTTCTTATCCTGTGGTTAAAGCAGTCTGAGATGTACAAATTGTCGTTATTGTCCAAAGCAACGCCATTTGGGTGGTTGAGTTCGGCATTAAGTGCATGGCCACCATCACCGCTATATCCCCCGTTTCCGGTTGATATGCCAGATGCATTACCAGCATATGTATTGATGACACCTGTTGGCATTACTTGTCTTATACAGTTATTTTGGCAATCAGCAATGTACATACTCCCATGTTGGTCAAATGCTATAGCGATAGGCCCTCTCAGTGATGCCTTTGTCGCTTGTCCGCCATCTCCGCTTAGTTTGGCTTCTCCATTTCCGGCAACTGTCGTTATTATGTTCTGCCGGTCTATCTTCCTTACCCGGTTATTGTTGCGGTCGGCTACATAAATGTTGCCAGCAATATCAATAGCCAGACCCGACGGGCCAAATAGTTTTGCAGCCGTGGCAGGACCACCATCACCAGAAACACCAGCAGATCCGGTTCCGGCCACAGTACTTATGGTGTTGGCGGCGTTAACCGATATTTTCCGTATCACATTTGTATAGTAGTCCGATATGTAGATATTCCCGCTATCGTCAATGGCCATACCATAGGGCTCGTCAAGTTCAGCCTTTATTGCCGGTCCCCCATCGCCACTATACCCGGGGTTTCCGCTGCCGGCAATGGTTTGTATTTCCTGAGCTACTGAAACATACGAACCAAGTAGCGAGGCGATAACAACTGCGAATATTATTATTTTACTTATCGTTAGTTTTTTGTTCATGGCATTATTCGCTTCCATCGTATACAAAACGGGTCTTAAAAGCAATGCAACTTACAGTTAATAGGTGTCGGTTACCAAATAAACTTCACGAACGGTCGAAAAACTTCACGAACGGTAAAACTGTATGAATAAAAGGCATTTTTTGGATTTTCGGGCATAAAAAAAATCAGGCGGAGGGCCGCCTGATTTATATAAAATATCTTATGTAGATTAAAACCTGATGGTGTAGATATGCCCGTTGATGGTAAGTTTCCCAACATTGTCGCAGCCACCAATTGTAGTGCTTGAGCTTACGCTGTAGTCAAGTTGTCTTGCACCATTATAGCCGGTTACATTTGCAACACCAGCTTCGCAATAGTCGCAGTTAAGTGCGAACTGCAGTGGAGTCTGTAAGTCGAAAGTGAAGATGTGGCCATTAGCCCTTGTGAGGGTAGCACCGCCTGAGATAGAAAAAACATCATCATCCCTTCTGCCAGTAGTGTATCCAGCTATGAATTTGCGTACCAGTGAACCTTTCCAGGTTACTATCTGGTTTGGTGTGGTGATCAATGATTCATCAGCAGTTATGTTGTAGTACCAACGACCGGTAACAGTCGTATCAACCCTTGTGGCCTTAATGGTTCCTGCGAATTGTTCGTCATTCACATAATAATCCTGGAAAGTAATGGTATGCGTAGAGTTGCTGTCGTTGTAATGACCTGAATACTGAATAAGTATAGTACCTCTGCGGTTTCTGCCATCGAGGCACTCGCAGTTTTGGTTGCCAAAACGGATGATCAGTGTTTTTTGTGCCCCAAGTGTATCAGTAGCTACAGTGGCGCAGGAGCCAAAAGTATTGAGGGTATCGGTAGTGCGCATGTAAACAGCATTGTAATAGTTACCTGCAGCATCAGCCAGTGAAATAGCATCGTTACTCAGCCATTCTAATTTAGATACATCATGTGCATAACCGCCATTGTCATCGGCATCGGTCAGTACATTAGAATCACCCTTTTGGCATCCCGAAAAAATTAAACAAGAAAAAGCAATAAGTAAAGCACCTTTTTTAATCATCTGGTCAAGGAATTGCATAGATAAATTGTTTGATTGCCCGGCTTTTTACCCGACAGTTTAGAAAATCTCGGCTAATATACTAATTAATTCTGAATGCCCAATATAGATGATATTTTGGGGTACAAATTATTTGATTTTTCCGCAGGAAAAAGGTTGTGTAGCCCGCGGACAGACTTGAGAATTGGTCTTCAGGTGAGGGTCACCCATATTTTATCGGCATCTTTTTTCCTCAGGCTCAGGTAGTAACCAGCGATCTGAATAGCCAGCGGGTCGCCAAGCGGGGCAATCATCTCCACCCACACCGGCTCGCCGGGTATACACCCCATCTCCATGAGTGTGAGCTGGAAATCACTATCTTCGTGGCTATGGATAACAGCCTTTTTGCCGGGTGGTAAGTGCGAGAGGCGAATCGCTGTTTTATCCTCAGGAGTCATTGCCGCAAAGGTAACGATAAACTTGTACCACCGGTTTTTTGCGCCTGCATTAGGTCCTATGTTTAACGAATTGAATAATGTCTATGAACGATGCTCTGTTGATGACCCGGTGCCTGGAACTTGCTGCAAATGGCAAGGGTACTACCGCGCCCAACCCCATGGTCGGCGCAGTATTGGTGCACAACGGCCGAATAATAGCTGAGGGTTGGCATCACCAATACGGTGGTAAGCATGCAGAGGTCGATTGCCTTGATAACGTTGCCGAAGCCGATAAATACCTGATACCGGAGAGCACCATGTATGTGACGCTGGAGCCCTGCGCTCACCATGGCAAAACACCGCCCTGTGCACACCGGCTGGTGAGGGAAGGAATAAAGAAAGTGGTCATAGCCAATGCCGACCCCTTTGCGCTGGTGGGCGGGCGTGGCATAGCGATTCTGAAAGAAGCAGGGATAGCCGTGGAGACTGGTCTGCTTGCCGCTGAAGGGGCATGGCTTAACCGCAGGTTCTTTTGTTTTCATACCCGTCAGCTACCTTATGTAGTCCTTAAGTGGGCACAAACCGCCGATGGTTTTATAGCCCCTGCCAATCGCAGCCGCTACCAGATAACGAATACCCACAGCCAGCAACTGGTGCATAAGTGGCGCACCGAAGAAGGTGCCATTATGGTTGGCGCAACTACAGCACTCAATGATGACCCCGCACTCACAGCCCGGTTATGGGCAGGCCGGCAGCCCCTGCGCATAGCTATAGACCGGAACCTCAGACTGCCGGTAAGCCACCAGCTCCTGAATAGCGAAGCCCCAACATGGATACTCAACGCAACTACTGACGAAGTGCGTGGAAAACTAACCTTTTTAAAGGTTGATTTCAACACGGGCATACTACCGCAACTACTTAAGTTGCTTCATGAAGCCAGCATCCTATCGCTGATTGTGGAGGGTGGGTCGGCCCTGCTGAATAGCTTTATTGCGGCCGGCTTGTGGGATGAAGCCCGTGTTTTCACCGGCCCGGCGGCACTCGGCAGTGGGGTAGCGGCACCACAACTACACAACGCCACAAAGGCATTTTCCACCACCCTTACCACCGACCGGCTTCTTGTGTTTGTGCATAGCGAAGGCTCAGCCACCTACCTGGCAGGTGCTGATTTATAACCGAACATTAATCCTCTGATATTACTTTAAAAATTGCCAACAAAAGGTCCCAAATTGGCAAAATATTTAAACGCAACGTTTGCAAAGCAATGGGCAAAGAAGGCGCGAGGGATATGATGTGTCTTTGCGTGCTTTTTTCAGGCCGCAGTGAAATAAAGGGTATCTCTAAAAACTCTCTATTTTATCTGAGTGTTT
>CAILMA010000094.1 GCA_903835145.1 uncultured Bacteroidota bacterium | reverse complement strand
GACCCCCAGAGCACCTCAACACCTTCAAATGAACCACTAAATATGCCAGGTAAATAACCCCCTCTCGGTAAACTGGTACGGTCTGAATTCGCCACCAAAACCCTGAAGGGCTTTTTTAACTGCAAACCGGGTGTTGCCGGGGCAATAAAACATCATGAACCCTCCACCTCCAGCACCGGATATCTTGCCTCCGGTAGCGCCGGCTTTTAGAGCAGCAGTGTATATTTCGTCCATAGCATCGTTAGAAATGTCCTTGGCCATTTGCTTCTTGTATTTGAAGCCAAAATCCAGGATGCCTCCTATTTCGTGAATATTACCTTTCAGTAGTGCTTCCTTCATCATCACCGCCTGCTCCTTAAGGTGGTGCATAGCGTCGATGGAAACCTGATTTTTATCGGTAACGTTCTTACTCTGCGCTTCAATTATGGTAGAAGAAAGCCTGCTTGTTGCAGTAAAATAAAGTAAAAGGTTGTTTTCCAGCTCATGCAGGTATTCAGCCTTTATGCGCAGCGGATTTACAATTACTTTGTTGCCCACGTAAAATTCCATAAAATTTACCCCGCCAAATGTTGCGGCATACTGGTCTTGTTTGCCGCCAGCCATAGCAAGCTCCACCCGCTCAATATCGTAGGCCATCTGTGCCATATCGTATTCACCAAGCGGCAGATTAAGCCATTCGGCAAATGCGCCTATTATAGCCACCATTAGTGTTGATGAACTGCCGAGCCCTGAGCCGGCAGGTGCATCAACAATAGTAGACAGCCTAAAACCCGAGGGCACAGGACCGTATTTTTTCACAATATGATTATAGGCGCCTTTAGCAAGATCAAGCAGCCCATTTATAGGAAGCTTGTCTTCTTTAGGATAAATAAAACTTTCACCACGGTCCACCGCCTCAATTTCTATCACCTGCTCCGCAAGTGGCTCTATGCTCGCATAGGCATAAAGCGAAATAGTAGCATTCAATATGGCACCGCCATAAAGATCGCAATAAGGGCTTACATCGGTACCGCCTCCGGCAAGGCCTATGCGCAACGGCGCTTTACTACGGTATATCATAATAAGCAGCGAAATTAATAAAATTAAAAGTATCGGCGCCTGTAACACAGCACCGTACTTTAACTGCCCTTATTTGAGGGTTATTGTACACAACTAAACCTTTGTTGCGGACTCCCATTTATTTCTGGTTGAAACGCTTTATGCATCGTCCTTGTGGGGCACTGTACCAAACACCACATCCCACAGCACAGAACTAACTCCGAATCCCTTATCGGGGTGCTTGTAGTGGTGCAGGTGATGGTTGCGCCAAAGCGCTTTTAAAAACCTCGGAGGCGTAAAGGCATGGATGGCATAGTGCATGGAACCATATGCCAGGTATCCGAAAACAAAGCCTGGAAAAAAAGAAAAAGCATACGCGCCAAGTACCAGTCTAAATACGAAAAACAATGTAATAGCGAGTAGAATGCTTGGAACGGGCGGCATAAAAAGGCGCTCTTTATCGCGTGGGTATTCGTGGTGCACACCATGCATTACATAAACAAAACGCTTTCCAAACTCGCCGTCTAATATCAGGTGAAACAAATAGCGATGCATGACGTACTCGAAAAAACTCCAGAAAAAAACGCCTGCGATAAAAAACAATACCTCGGTTCCTAACGGCATAAGCAGCACCGTATAGCCATGATACAACAAGTAAAAAATTACTGGGAAATACATACAATATACCACTATGGGGTGTGTAATTGTCATTACCTCGAGTAAGCGGCTATCAAAGAGCCGCGCCCGGCCCTTATTTTTTATTTTTTCAAATTCCATACAAGCAATTCAAAATCTTAAAGAAACATTATCGTATTAAAATAATATCCGTAATATCTTAAGAACCTTTTGACAGTTTTGACTTGCGTTCGCCACAATTGTAAAAACAAAAAAATACAACTTTTAAGCTTTTAACCTCACTAATCGCTCATTTTTATTACATCATCGACATCTTCGCCAAGCATAAGCTCCAGCGCAGTATTTTTCGCTTCAATCACCTTATCCATCCAAAGCAGCAATGCGGGTAGCAGGGTAAGGTTTGTAACCATAGCGAGTAACAAAGTGATAGAAGTGAGATAACCAAGTGCTTTTGTACCATCGAACTGGGAACAAATGAAAACCCCGAAACCCGCAATAAGAATTAATGATGTGTATATGATACTCAAGCCAGTGTCTCTTATGGTGCGATGTACTGTTTCTGCAATACTGTCGTCATGGTGCGCAAGCTCCTGTTTAAAGTTGACAAGGAACCTTATTGTTACATCAATAGTTATGCCAAGGGCCACGCTAAATACCAAAACTGTGGAAGGTTTTATGCGGATACCCAGCCAGCCCATGATGCCAGCCGTAATGAGCAAGGGCACAATATTCACAATAATAGAAATCACCAATATGCGCCACGAGCGGAAAACCGCTACCATGCATCCGAAGATGATAAGGAAGGCCAGAATAAGGCTATCGCGAAGGCTATTGACAATAAACTTACTCCCCTCAAGGAAGGTGATGCTGGTACCGGTATAAGTAATGTCGTATTTAGTAGAGTCAAAAATCTGATTGGTTTTAGTGCTTATTTTACTGAGCAATATGGGCAATTTATTGCTCCCTATATCGGCCATGTTTACACTTATGTGGGCCTTTTGCTTGGTACTATCAATGAAGGAGCGAAGCAGCTTATTAAACAGTGTATTGTTATCGCCCTTAGTGCGCAGGTAAGGCATTACGAAGGCAGCCTGTATCATATCGCCCGGCACCTGGTAATTGGCAGTATCTCCACCAAAATAAGACTGATTTGCAAATTTTATTCCCTCTGTTATAGCCAGTGGGTGACCGATTTCAGGGAACGTTTGCAAGTAGGAGCACAGCTGATCCATTTTAGATAAAACCTCCAGGTTCAGCACTCCATTTTTCTTTCGCGTATCTACGACTATTTCCAGCGGCATTACGCCCTTAAAGTTGTTTTCAAAAAACTTCAGGTCAAGATAAACTTTGTCCGATTTAGGCAAGTCATCGACAATATGCGCATCATTTTTAAGCCTAAGCACGCCCCACACCGAAAACACGCAAACCAGTAATGTGAACCCATAAATGGTTTTCCTGTGGCTGAATACCCAGCGGGTAATACTTTCGAGCAGGTTATTGATCCACTTGCTTTCCAGATATTTTGTGTGGCGCACATTGGGTGGTGGCAAAAAGCTTAAAAAGGCCGGAATAAATACCAGTGAAATAAAGAACAACCCAAGAATGTTAATACCTGCTACCAACCCAAATTCCTTAAGCAACATGCTACGGGTAAAGAAGAATACCCCGAAACCAATAGCAGCAGTAAGGTTAGTAAAGAAGGTAACAATACCCATCCTGTCAACCATGCGCAGCAGTGAGCGCATTTTGTTGGGGTTTCGGTTGTACTCAAAATGATACCGGTTCAGCAGGTACACGCAATTGGGTATGCCTATCACCACTACAAGAGGAGGTATAAGAGCGGTGAGTAAGGTTATCTTGTAGCCCAGCAATACTATGGTGCCGATAGACCAAATCACGCCAATAGCCACAACAAGCAT
>CAILMA010000093.1 GCA_903835145.1 uncultured Bacteroidota bacterium | reverse complement strand
GTTGGTTTTTTCGTAGGCAATAATAGGCACAACAAAGAAGGTTGCAGCACTCCACACAAAGCCCAATATTCCGGTAACAATTTTACCGAAGTAGCCCAGCCGCTCTTGCAACATACGAAGGAGTGTGCCGACGGTTGCTGCAAATGCAGCCCAGGCTATAATGAGCCCAATGCGGCTAAAGCTGAAAATAAGCCCTTTCCTTACTGATGCCTCTTCGCCACGAAAATAAAGGGTGGTGCAATGCACCAGCGCCATGTTGAAGAATACAACGATGAAGTAAGTAATCATATAGAAAGCAAAAATGCCGGCATAGGCTACCAAATCAGGGTGTCGCAGCTCCTCTATTCTTACACTTGTGCCTTCAACATACACGGCACCGATAAAAAAGGAAGCCACCACAAACGTAATGGTGATACCCGACAAGATCGGGAATATCATTAATTGTTTATTGGCATTTAACACTTTTAATGCGTTTTGGGCTATTTGCCAGCCCCGTGAAATGCGTGATGACATAAAAACAGGTTTAAATTTCGTTTCGTAAATTTATGCAAACAGCTATCATATTCAAAATTTCAGTAAAAAAATAGTTTGGAGTTAGCATTTTTCGCCTGAATTCGCGCAAAGCTGCGAGACGGGAAAAAGAAATCCCCGCAAGCTTGCGCCCACGGGGATGTATAAAAATTCGTCGGTTTAGTTTATTTACCTGCTTCCTGCTGACGTTTGCGTTCCTCGCGGCGCTTCTTGTCTTTTTCTATTTCTTCAGGCGGTACTTTGGCATAGATCTCCGCTGAAAGGTTTTTAGCCCAATTCATCATCATTTCTTTTTCATCGTGGGTAAGAACGGCATTGCGGTGAATAAGCGTGTAACTGGATAGTGGCATTTCGCCTTCATCTATTTCGTTAGCCGTCTCTTTCAGCTTTTTCGATTGTCTCAGCAGTGGGTAGCTTCCAAACTCGGAAAAATTAAGATGGTGTTTGCCTTCCTCTATGTGGTCATTAAGCCACCAGGCTACAGGCTGCATGTTGCTGTACCAGGGGTAGGTAGTATTGTTGCTGTGGCAATCGTAGCATGCCCGCGATAAGATATTTTTTATCGTGTCATTGATCTGGAATGTGTTTGTAATATCATTTGCCGTTATCGCTGGGTTATTGTTCTTGGCCGGGCGAATAAACTGAATGACGATAAGCGCCACAAGC
Source organism: uncultured Bacteroidota bacterium (assembly GCA_903835145.1). Taxonomy (GTDB): domain Bacteria; phylum Bacteroidota; class Bacteroidia; order Chitinophagales; family Chitinophagaceae; genus Flavipsychrobacter. The sequence goes on along the minus strand of CAILMA010000093.1, from coordinate 1,965 downwards.
AATATAATAGCCGTTATCTTAATTATTTTTTTCATCAACTGTCGTTTGTGCTTCAAATGTATGATTTTTTCCTGCGCGATGACAGCCGTTCTTTATTTCTATGACGTGTCTGTTGCAAGATTTAACTATTGTTTTTCTCAATTGCTGATTTACCTCTTTATTTTGGCTGTTGGTCATAATAAATTAACATTGTCATAATTTTGCGCACATGCATAAATTTTTACCAGTATCTATCAGGTACATCTTCTGGGTATTTGTAACTGGTGTTTTATTTTTTACTGCTTTCAGGGTGCTACTGTATTGTGTCAATCTGGAGTTATTACACGATGTTGAGGGGAAGGTAGGAGTTGTACTTCGTTCGTTTGTGATGGGGTTTCGTTTCGATACCGTAATCAGTGGTTACATACTTGCACTTCCCGCGGTTGTTTTAGTAATCCTCGAGTTGTCAAATGTCATCTCAAGAACTGTGTTAAAGGCGGTACATCTTTTTATAGCGCTTTTTTACATCGTTGGTTTTTTTATTTGCACCGCAGACATCCCATTTTTCAACAACTACAACAACAGGTTGAATGTGACCATTCTCAACTGGACGTCGTCGCCCGGTTTTATGATTAAAATGGTCATTCAGGATAAAATACTACTCGGGTATTTTCTGCTCTTTGTTTTGCTGGCGGGTGTCTATGCCTGGGTAATGGCAAAAATCTACCGATATTTCAAACGGTTGGAATGGCGGCGGGAAAGGAAAACGCAGAATTTATTTGCAGCTAAGTTTGGCGTTAGTCTACTGTTCTTTTGCCTTATGTTCCTGGGCATCAGGGGCCGAACAGATGAGAAGTCGCCAATCACTGTAGGTACTGCGTATTTCAGCAGTTATAATTTTCCTAATCAGGCTGGCCTAAATCCGGTCTTTACCTTTATAAGGAGCTGGCTCGATGGTATGAAGGACAGCAACCACCGGCTGGAGCTTATGGACGATACGGCTGCGCTGAAGCTGGCACTACAGTATCTGGGCTTACCACAGGGGAATTTGAACAAGAAATTTCCGTTTCAGCGCAACATAACGGGAACTACCCTACAGAAAAACTATAACGTTGTGGTTGTGCTTATGGAGAGCATGAGTGCAGACTACCTCACCCGTTTTGGCAACCCTCTTGGCCTTACACCAAATATTGATAGGCTTGCAAATGAGGGGTACAGTTTTGATCACTTTTATTCGGCGGGTATTCACACTTTTAATGGCATTTTTTCCTCGCTTTATGCATTTCCCGCACTTATGGCAAGGCACACCATGGAGGGTGCGGTGATACCGGCATATACCGGGCTGCCCTGGCTGATGAAAAGCAGGGGCTGCGAAACCAACTTTTTCATGACTCATGACGATCAGTTTGACAACATTGGTGGGTTTTTGACGGCAAATCATTTTAATAGAATTGTAAGTAAGAAAGACTACCCGTCGGGTGAAGTTAAAAGCACGCTCGGGGTGCCTGACCACATAATGTTTCGCTTTGCACTGCCAGTACTCAATGAGTATTACCGACAGAATAAACCTTTTTTGGGTGTATTCATGACCACGTCCAATCACGACCCTTACGTTATACCTTCAGATATTCCATTTAAGCCACGCCATACCGATATACGGGGTGGCTGTGTAGAGTATGCCGATTGGGCCATCGGTGACTTTATGAGTCGCGCGGCCAAGGAGCCATGGTTCAGCAATACAATTTTCATTTTTACCGGCGACCATGGTGCATGGTATGGTGATCCATATGGTGACTTTCCTTTGTCTTATAATCACATCCCCTGTCTTATTTACCTCCCCATGGATACACAACGCCATAAGGTCTTTAATTGCCCGGGTGGCCAAATAGATTTGTTTCCAACCATTGCCGGTATTTTGGGGGGCGATTATAGCAACAATACGCTCGGTATTGATCTGCTCAGAGAAAAAAGACCTTTTATGTTCTT
>CAILMA010000092.1 GCA_903835145.1 uncultured Bacteroidota bacterium | reverse complement strand
TTTCCCTTACGGTACTGGTTCACTATCGGTCACTAGTTAGTATTTAGCCTTACCAGATGGTGCTGGCAGATTCACGCAGGATTTCTCCGGTCCCGCGCTACTCAGGATACTGCTCGTCCTCACACATTGCTACCTACAGGGCTTTCACCTTATATAGCTTACCATTCCAGGTAATTCAGTTTGAGTGTGAATTCTAAATGCAGTCCTACAACCCCTAGAGAGCACGCTCTCTAAGTTTGGGCTCTTCCCTTTTCGCTCGCCACTACTTGGGGAATCATTAGTTTATTTTCTTTTCCTCCGGTTACTTAGATGTTTCAGTTCTCCGGGTTGGCTCTCTTTCGAGTGTTATACCTTCAGTATAACAGGTTGTCCCATTCGGAAATCTTCGGATTAATGCTTGTATGCAGCTACCCGAAGCTTATCGCAGCTTACCACGTCCTTCATCGCCTTCTAGTGCCTAGGCATCCACCGTACGCCCTTATTCGCTTTAAATATTGTATTCGTCATCTGACCTAAATCAGACAACTTTTTTTTTCACCTTACTACTTGCATTGCATGCATTGCTGCATGTTTTACAAAAAAATTGCTTTCCCAATATGTCAAAGAACTTGACTTTCGTCATTCACCTTTGTGAAGACCAAGTTTGTGATGCCAATGGATACGATCCATATTCCCGCCTTTACGGTACATCTATCGATTATTACTACTCAACAACCACTCGCTAACGTTGAAGTTTGTTTGTGCTGTTTTGTAATGAACCGTTATTTTTAAGAACTAATTTTTTGTTTTTTTCTTTACCCTTTTTCTCAATTGGAGTGCAAAGGTAAGGAGTTAATTTCGAATTGCAAAATTTATTTTCAAATTTTATTTTGAAAGCTTTTTCGAGGAGCATTTTGTTTTGCAGTTTGTGAAAGAACTTGTTTCCCTTTTTTGTTTGGGAGTGCAAAGGTAGGGAACCATTCGGGTTCTGCAAAATTAATTTCAAGTTTTTTCAAAAAAACTTCTGATCCGGCTTTTTGGATCGTAAATCATTGGTTTTCAGGCTGTTTTAAGGCATGTGATCGGGATTTAGAGCTGTATCTTAGATGGGAACACGCAGCTAAAGGTTGCTTCAAGGTTCCAAGAGTTGAATTTCGGCGATTTGAAATAGGGTTTATGAAGCGGGAGGCACACTAAATAATGACGCCGGGGCTTAGTAAAATAGGCTTGAACCATGTTAAGCGCAGTTATTCAATTAAAAATAGCAACACATTGACTCGTAGGACAGGCTATAACTTTGGAACTATTTATTGTTGATCCCACCTTTCTTACCCAGAAGGGCTGTTTCTATGTAAGCCTTGGCTTCATCCTGGGTTTAGTAGCTGAAATTACGGTATCGGTAGTGCACATCTATTATCTCCTCCAGTGCATCTGATACGAGTGTCTGGTTTTCCCAATCGAGGATACTCGATACAACGGTGTGCAGGCAGCCCTTTTTGTAGGCAATCTGACCAATTACATGCACTAAGGTCCAACGGACGCGTTTTGTGGTATCAAACTGGAGCTCACGGAGCAAGGGTAATATATCCTGTGGGTGGGTGCGGCCGCGCAGCTCTATTCCGTGGCAGATCTCCCGGCGGATCTCTTTGTCAGTATGTTGGAGGTATGTTCGAGACCAAGCGAGGACTGGCGCAGGATTTCTTTCTCCCATTTTCTTCATTGACCCGATAACAGCATTGCGGACGGAATGATGAGCATCGAAGAGGCCGGTATCGAAAAAGGAAACAACGGCATCAAAGTCTGCCTTACCTATTTCACCAGCCGCGTTTACAGCAGTCTGCCGGACTTTAGGGTCCGGCAGAACAAATAGCCTGTTTAAAACGTTCAGGATGTCGGGAAGGCGTCCGCTGTTGAGCGCATATATCTTGCCGATTGCGAGATAAGCTGTCTTCCTTATGTAGGTATCGTCATCGGCGAAGAATGGCAGCAATGCAGCCGTATCCTGCCCGGATATGCCTTTATCAATCACGATGGTGATTCTATCAACCATCCGAGCTCTATCCTCCTTATTTAAGTCGTAGAATGCCATCAGGGGCAAATGTAAACGACTTGTGTATTATTTAATAGTGTATTCCTTTACTGCATCAACAAATGCCCGTGCATGATCAACAGGAACATTTGGCATTATGCCGTGGCCAAGGTTAGCTATATAACGGTTAACACCAAATGCGTCTATCATATCGTGCACGTCCTTCCTGATCTGGGCGGGTGAGGTGAGCAATTTACATGGATCGAAATTACCCTGGAGCGTGATATTACTACCTGCCATTTGGCGGGCAAGAGCGGGGGTAATGGTCCAGTCGATACCGATACCGGCTGCGCCGGACTTGCTGAGATCTGGCAACGCATACCAACTACCTTTGGGGAATAGTATCACAGGGGCATATGGTGATACTGCCTGAGCTATTTGTGTAAGGTATGGCTGTGCATATGTTCTAAAATCAGCAGGGCTTAACATGCCACTCCAGCTGTCAAAGACCTGAACTACGTCAGCACCGGCTTTAATCTGTGCTTTGAGGTAAGTAATTGTGACATCAGTAATTTTCTGCAACAGGCTATGGGCAAGCGCGGGCTGCGTAAAACAAAATTGTTTCGCTTTATCAAAAGTCTTACTGCCCTTGCCTTCCACCATGTAGCAAAGCAACGTGAATGGGGCTCCGGCGAAACCGATAAGCGGTACCCTGTCGTTCAATTCCTTTTTTGTGAGCGATAGCGCAGCTGTTACATAACTCAGGTTCTCTTCTACCCCATCAGTAATCAGTGCATCGATATCAGCCTGATTTTTAACTACTTCCGGCAGGAGCGGGCCCTTGCCTTCCTCCATGAGTACCGTCATTCCCATAGCCTGTGGCACAACAAGGATATCAGAAAATATGATTGCGGCATCGACTCCTACCTGATCAACAGGGTGCAGGGTTATTTCACAAGCCAGTTCGGGCGTTTGGACACGGGTAAAAAAATCATATTTATTCCTGAGTTTTATGTAGTCAGGTAGGTAGCGACCGGCCTGACGCATCATCCAAACCGGGGGGCGGCTCATTTCTTCACCTTTTAGTGCTTTTAGAAGCAGATCATTTTTTAAGCTCACAATGATAATTTATGATTGATTATTTGAAATTGTTTCGTTTTTAGTGTCTTTTCTGTCGTTCAATGATTTTACCTTAAAACGACCAACAAACCATTTGTGTAAAATTCTGCTAAAAAATATCCATCAACAACTGGCTGTCCGCCTAAACAGGGAGCTTACTTGCGAGGTAATTCATGGCCTCCACCAGCAGTACTTCCTTTGATGGAGTTGATGCTACCAGCACTGGGTTATCCGCATTTTGCCTAATCGCTGCTGCGGTAGTTTGACCAATAGCGCATAACAGCAGGTCAGGCTCTGGAACGTTGGCATTAAAATAGCTATTTACGGCTGAAGGGCTGAGGAACAAAACTGCATTATAGTCTTGCTCAATAAAAACAGGTGTTTCAACTGTGTTATAAACGACCACCTCTTCTAACTGATATCCCGCTTCAGTAAGTAAAGACGGCAACTTATCTAACCTCAGGTTGCCGCAGAAAAAAACGATTGGCCCAGGTTGCACCGTTTCCAATACTTTCTGAGCAAGTGTTGTTGCATCGGCGGACGTCGCTATTAAAGCACCTTCATTAAAATATTTCAACAGCGCTTTTTGGGTAGCATTTTCAAGGCAACAAATGTGCCAATCCGGGTTCTTGAAAAACGGTGTCTCGCAAACGGCATACACAGCGTTCGTACTGGTAAAAATAACTGTTGCCTCTTGCTGGTATAAATCTACCAACTTGGCTTGCACATCAGGATGATCTGTAATATCGGTGACCTGTATAAATGGGACGACATCGAGAACATAGCCATTGGTGTTGGCTTTATTTACCAAACCGGGTGGCAGTAATGCAGTGCTCAATATCTTCTGTGTGTTTCCCATTTACTTTTCTGAAATATAAATAACTGGTTATAAAATTAGTAGAACAACTTCAAAACAGCCGTGTGCCCTTGGTTAGCCCTGCTGAGCATTTTTTATACTGTCTAATATTGCCTGCCCACCGGAAGCCAACAATTCCTGGGCCGCCAAAGCTCCCAAATGCAGGGCTTCGGAAAGAGTTGCTGTTTTGCTTACCTCCAACTTTTGAACGCCATCGACGCTTAATATATTACCTGTGAAATGCACGTTGTCTCCATCGATTGTAGCCAAAGCACTAATAGGCGTAGAGCATCCCCCGAGCAGTGTGCGCAGGAAATCTCGCTCCAGACGAGTGCACAATGCGGTGTTTTCATCATTTAGCGGAGCGCACGCGGCAGCGGCGTCTGTATCTTCTGCCCTGCAAACTACCATAATTGCGCCCTGTGCGGGAGCAGGCAGCATCCAATCGAGTTCTACCGCATTGGCGGGCCTAAGCCCTATGCGTTCGAGCCCGGCTGCAGCAAAAATTGCTCCGTGCCATTCGTTTTCCTGCACTTTGCGCAGACGTGTATTTACATTCCCTCTCAGGTTATCTATTCTTGAGCCGGGGTAGCGGTTCAGCCATTGTGCTTTTCTGCGAATGCTGCTTGTGGCTATATTTGTATCTGCCGTGGCATTGGCCTCAAATGGGTTATCACCTTTTAGTACCAATATATCTTTGTAAGAAGCGCGGGGAAGCACAGCAGCCTGCTGAATGCCTT
>CAILMA010000091.1 GCA_903835145.1 uncultured Bacteroidota bacterium | reverse complement strand
GTGCTTTACAGCTTTTTCAATGTTTCGCCCGGATTTCCCGGCCACCGCCCACAAAAACACCTACCCGCATTTCCGCCAAAACTTATTACTTTCGGGAATTGAAATGCTGTTGATATGAACGAACAAATAAGGGAACTGATACCAAAAGAACTATGGAACCACTTTGCGGACCTCAATGCAGTACCGCGCCCATCAAAAAAAGAACAAAGGGTAATAGCCTTCGTAAAGGCGTTTGGCGAGGGACTCGGCCTGCCAACTTCGGTTGATGAGGTGGGTAATGTACTCATTAAAAAGCCGGCTACCGCCGGTATGGATGGACGCCAAACCATAGTGCTGCAAAGTCACCTTGATATGGTGCACCAGAAAAACGGCGACACACAGTTTGACTTCGATACACAAGGTATCGACATGTATGTAGATGGAGATTGGGTTAAAGCCCGTGGCACAACACTCGGTGCGGATAATGGTATTGGTGTGGCCGCAATTATGTCGTTGCTTTCATCAACCGATATTCCACACCCAGCCCTCGAGGCGCTTTTTACTATTGATGAGGAAACCGGCATGACCGGTGCACTCGAGCTAAAGGGAGGGTTGCTTACTGGCAAAATACTACTCAACCTCGATACGGAAGCCGATAACGAACTTACCATAGGCTGTGCCGGTGGCACTGATATCACTGCTACCGGGTCGTATAAAGAAGTGGCACCAACAGGCAATGCTGCCCTAACTATTGCTGTAAAAGGGCTTACTGGCGGGCATTCAGGTGCCGATATTCACCTCGGTAGGGGCAATGCCAACAAGATCATGAACCGCATTTTACTGCAGCTCACAAAAGAGTTCGGGGTAGGGGTTTCCACCATCAGTGGCGGCAGCCTGCGCAATGCCATCCCTCGGGAGTCTGTTGCAGTTGTAGTGACTCAGGAGCAACAACTTAGTGCCATTAAAGTATCCGTAGCCGCTCTGGCAGCCCTTCTTACCGATGAATATCACATTACCGACCCAAAACTTTCTATTACCGTAGATGCAGCTGCGATGCCGGCAAAAGTGCTTGACCCTACATTTCAGCTGAACCTTATCCGAGCTTTGTATACCTGTCAAAACGGTATTTACCGCATGAGCCCAAGTATTGAAGGGCTTGTACAAAGCTCCAACAACCTCGCAAGGGTAGTGGTAGGCGAGGGCGCGTACAGCCTTCAATGCCTCACGCGCAGTTCGGTTGATTCTGAGAAGATTGACCTGCGCGATTGTATTACCAGCGCTTTCGAATTGATGGGTGCAGCGGTCGCTTACGGTGGCAGTTATCCCGGTTGGGCGCCGCGGCCTGAAGCCCCTATTGTTCAGCTTATGACCAACCTTTATGAGGAATTATTTCACAGCCATGCACATGTAAATGCAGTTCATGCCGGTCTGGAATGCGGAATCCTGGGCACCAATTATCCCGGTATGCAAATGATATCCTTTGGCCCTAATATCATGGGTGCACATTCCCCTGACGAGCGCGCACAAATTTCTTCTGTTCAGAAATTCTGGGGCTTTTTATTGGAAACTTTGAAAAGGATACCAGCTAAAGATTAGGAAAGTTGAAAAAGCACAAGTTAGCTGGTGTACTTTATTTTTAAATCGTTCTTAAGCATCAAAATCCGATTTGTTATATCATTAAATAGCCGCTCGTCGCATGATGCGCGGCTATTTCGGTAAATATGGAATGATGCCGATTTGTAATGTTTATTCGGTATTTCTTTCCGGAATGAATTCACAGGAGCCGGACATCCTCCCATACCTCATTTGTATTGCATCTTGTTAATCACCAGTTAATGATGATGATTATTTCTATATTATCGCTGCGATAGTTTATATTTGTGTTCTAAATCACCATCATGAGATTCTTTCGCTACGTTCTTATCCCGTCCATCATCACCATATTTGTGTTTTGGGTGGCTATAAAACTGAGTTGCAGAAACAATGATAGTTCGGTTTACTTTGATGACAACGGCAGTTTCACCGGATACAATGGCTTTAACACCGATGGTTCGCCCGCTCTCCCGGGAACGCCACAGCAAAAAATGCCGTATTATTGATTTTCTAATTTTGTTACCGTTGTAAGTTTCTTTCGAGTTTTTTCATCAGCATAGTTTTCACCGCAGGCCATTCATCAGCTATTATGCTGTACATAGCTGTGTTCCTGAAAGATCCGTCGCTTCTTATCCTTTCATTCCTCATTACACCTTCGAGCGTTGCCCCTATGCCGAGAATGGCAGTGCGGCTTCTGTTATTCGTCTCTGCCGATAATAACTGCACACGAATAGCATTAAGCGTTTCAAAGCAAAAGCTGAGCAAGAGCAATTTACATTCCCTGTTATAACCCGTGCGCCAGTAGGCTGGGTCATACCACGTCCAGCCAATTTCAAGCTTTCTGTGCTGTGGTACTATGTTGTGCAGGAAAGTACTGCCAATTATTTTGTTCTCCACTTTATCAACAACCGTAAATGGATATTGCTCTCCCGTGCTTCTTTTCAGCATAGCACTGCGCAGGTGCGCCAGTAGTAAGTCCCGGTCAGCGCCATTAATCGATATGTACTCCCATATTTCTTTCTGCTGAGCCACAGCACACAGCGCCTCTAAATGGTCGTGTTCCAGCGGTATCAATTTTACCCTTGCCCCTTCCAGTACCACAGGATGTTGAATCCAATTCATGCGTTCGTCGTTTTTTTGTTTTGCTTCTTTTACTTATAAACAAGATACCTTGCCTTAATATTGTGCGCCTTCTTGTTAAAAAACTATTGGCCGTCGGGCTGCAAAAGGCGTTTCAGTTCGGCAGTCATCGGTGCGGTTTTTCTGGTTTCATAGTTAAAACACACCATACCCGTTTTGCAATGCGCTATTTCTTTTACTTCTCCATTGCGGGTAGTAGTTATCCGGTATAACAGGTCAAACGATACCGTTGAGAATTCCTCAGCATAGAGCGCAACCGATAAAATATCTCCATAAAAAGCTTCCCCACGGTAGGCTATCATTACATCGGCCATTATAAGGCTGTTGCCTGCTGCATTTAGTTCCGTACATCCCACCACCGAAAGGAACTTCATTCTCGCTTCGTGCACAATACTGAGCACCGAATCATTGCCTACATGCCCCCCATAGTTAATGTCCCCAATGCGAACGGGTATCACAGCTGTATATAATGGTTTTTCTTCCGGAAATTTTATCTTTACACGACTCATGCTTAAAAGTAAAAAAATTAAGCAGTGCTTGTTGATTCGGTGTGTAAATTAGCTTTTACATAACCATGAAAACAATTTACAAACCACACTAACTACCAACAAACGACAACAAAAAAATGAAAATACTCTGTATAGGCCGCAATTATGCCGACCACGCTAAAGAACTCAAGAACGACCTGCCAACCGAGCCGGTTATATTCATGAAGCCCAAGAGTGCCCTGCTGCTGCCGGAAAAACCAATTTACTATCCTGACTTTACAAAGGACCTACAGTTTGAGTGCGAACTGGTTGTAAAGATCGTTAAGAATGGCAAGTTTATAGCTGAGAAATTCGCCCACAAGTACTACAACAGCGTATCACTCGGCATTGACTTTACCGCACGCGATGTGCAGCGTGAGCAGCAAAAGAAAGGTTTACCATGGGAAATTGCAAAAGCTTTCGATGGCTCAGCGGCCACTGGTACGTTCGTGCCCCTCACCGAATTGAAGCCCATTATGGACCTCGATTTTGAATTGAAATTGAACGGGAATACAGTACAGATTGGGCATACGCGGGATATGATTTTCAATATAGATCAAATCATCGCCTACGCATCGCGTTACTTTACCTTCAATGTCGGCGACCTTCTTTTTACCGGCACACCTGCAGGCGTAGGTCCAGTAAAGATTGACGACAAACTGGAGGGCTTTCTCGAGGGCAAAAAAGTATTGGATGTCGATGTGAAATAAAAAGCCAGGAGACTTGGGTGCATTCCAAATCTTCGGATAATTTTCATTAGAAGCCCGAAGGGCTTCAATTTGAATAGCCGCCGGTGAAACCGGCGGTTCACAATGTAAGAATGCCAACTCCGTAGGAGTTGAACATTTGTTTCAATAAAAATTAAAAATTTCAATACATACTGGCTCAGACGTACAGCAGCAAAAGTTAGACATTGACGATTTTTTAGAAGCCCGAAGGGCTTCAACTTGAATAGCCACCGGTGAAACCGGTGGTTCACAATGTAAGAGTGCCAACTCCGGAGGAGTTGAACATTAGTTTGAATAAAAATTAAAAATTTTAATACATATTGGCTCAGACGAACAGCAGCAAAAGTTAAACATTGACGATTTTTTAGAAGCCCGAAGGGCTTCAACTTGAATAGCCACCGGTGAAACCGGTGGTTCACAATGTAAGAATGCCAACTCCGGAGGAGTTGAACATT
>CAILMA010000090.1 GCA_903835145.1 uncultured Bacteroidota bacterium | reverse complement strand
TTTAAAAAAATACTACCTTCACATATTAAAAACCGAAAGAGCGCTTATAAGGAATCTGGTAGAAAAAACTGAATTTCACCAGTGAGTTATAGGAGATAAAGAAAAAGTAATGAAAAAGATTGAACTTGAAATCGTGGCATTATCTCACAGTATAACCCAGACTCATTCTTATGCTGTAGTATTGGGTGAGGTTAACGGACTCAGGAGGTTACCGATAGTAATTGGGGGTTTCGAGGCGCAGGCAATAGCAGTGGCATTGGAAAGAATGCACCCGAGCAGGCCACTGACCCATGATCTTTTTGCTAATTTCATGGCTACTTACGGAGTAGAATTAACGGAAGTTGTAATCTACAAGCTTGAAGAAGGTATATTTTTTGCTAAGCTCATTTGTAAAAACAACAATGAAGTAACGGAAATAGACTCCCGCACTTCAGATGCGCTTGCCATGGCTGTGCGTGCAGGATGCAAGATTTTCACTTTTGAAAACATACTGGAGACCGCTGGTATGTACCTGGACCAATCGGAGGGGCAAATAGTACCGACGGGTGAGCAGAAGTCTAATCCGGTACAGATAACCGGTGGAAAGGCAGCAGACTCAGAAATGAAGGGACTGTCGATAGACGAGTTGCATACTTTATTGCAACAAGTACTTGAAAATGAGGACTATGTGAAGGCTATTAGAATAAGGGATGAAATCAATAGCAGAAAGTAAAACTTTGTCTTTCCAGCGTTTTAGACCTAATAAAAAGTCAGATACGACAATATAATTTTAAAATAAAAGAGTCGATATTTCGTTTCAGAATATTGACTCTTTTAATTTGTAACGGTGCAATAGAAGTGGCCAATGTGGGTAACTTATGAAGATTTGGTGGAAAACAAGCTATTAATTACATTTATGTAACTTTTGCCCTAACAAACCGTCCTATAAAAAGGATGCGCTAAATAAAACTAAAATGAAGAAAGCCATATTTATATTATCGTATTTGTTAGTTTGTTGCCTGCCTGTATTGCAGGCGCAACAACAAAGGCAATGTGGTAATGAAATGATAAGGAAGGCTCTAATTGCCAAAGACCCATCATGGGCTCAGCGATTTGAAGAGAACCGCGAGGCACTACAAGGAATTGCAGAAGACTATATTAAAAATAAACACCAAGCTGGTGCAGCAGAGCGCACGACACTTACCGGCACAGTGCCTGTGATCTTCCATATTGTTGTTACACCATGGCAATATTATAATATGGGTGGCGGGGCCGGAGTTATTCAACGCTGTGATTCCCAGATTGCTATCCTCAACCGTGATTTTAATGCTGAGAATAGTGATTCTACGCTGATTCCGTCGGGTTGGAAAGCCCTATATGGCAGTTCTGGTATCCACTTTGGGCTTGCTCACACTGCTCCTACGGGTTATGGCACGCCGGGTTATGAAGTTACTATACTTTCGGGTGCCGATACAGCATTTTCAGATATTGCAAGTTACTTTGCCAGTGCGAAAACAACAGGAATAGGAACCCCATCCTGGGACGTAGACAAGTATTTAAATATCTGGTGTGTAGAATTTGACGGAGCGGCATCATCTATTCTCGGGGCTACTGTTTCAAAGTCAACGACCGGTGGAAGCACAGGCACATCGCCTTCGCTGGAAGGAGTGGTGATGCTATACAAAGTATTGGGTAATGTAGGCCCATCAACAGGTTATAACTATATACCTTATGATCTTGGCAGAACACTGACGCACGAAGTAGGGCATTTTTTTGAAATATGGCATCCGTGGGGTGACGACGGGCCGGGCAGCTTGCATTCAGGATATTGTCCGTGGGATGGCGGTGCTGATGATGGTCTTGGCGATACACCGCCCCAATCAGGAGCTACTTACGGCAATCCCGTATATACCATAACTGGTGGTACCTTCAATGACGGATGTAAAATGAACGGCACGACCGATACCCAGCCCTACGGTGTTGGCTGCCTTGATTTTATGGACTATACTGATGACGGTGGCATGCACCTTTTTACGCCTCAGCAGTGTGCCGCCATGGCATCGATGGTACTTGTGCCACCAACCGGCGGCACTGGCGCTACCGGAAAGGGACTCGTGGGTGAAAATTATGATTTATCGCAACACCCTGAACTCCTGAACTGGCCTGCGACAACCGGCATAGTTGATGCGGTTCCGCTCAGCAGCACAGTGAGCCTCTCCCCTAACCCGACGACCGGGACGGTGACCATCACCTTCGACGCGAGCCTGAGCACCCTGAACAATGTGGGGGTGGTAAACCTGCTTGGTCAGCAAGTACTTTATAGGGAAATTGACGGAAAACAAAAAGACATTTATTCTATAGACCTATCGACATTGGATAAGGGTATTTACTTTGTTAGATGTAACTTTGCATCTGGAACAGTAATCCGGAAAATTATTTTACAATGACAGTAAATAAATTGCAACTATCAGAAGTATTTAGTCAACACTTAGATAAAAACCTGCTGCGTATCGCAGAAAAAGTACAAAATAGTGAACGCCTTTCTGAGGAAGAGGGCGTTCTTCTTTTTGAGAAGGGGGAGCTCGGATTTTTAGGCACATTGGCAAACTATGTTGCTGACAACCTGCATCATGGCAAGGTTTATTTCAACCGCAACTTTCATATAGAGCCAACTAATGTGTGTGTGTTTACCTGTAATTTCTGCTCGTATTCGCGACTATACAAACAAAGGGACGATGGCTGGGAGCTTGGTATGGAACAGATGCTTGATATTGTAAGGAAGTACGATGGCCAGCCTGTTACAGAAGTGCATATAGTAGGTGGAGTGCATCCAAAGATGAATCTTGAATTCTTCTGCGAACTGCTCACGAAAATAAAACAACACCGTCCTGAGCTGCACCTGAAGGGCTTTACAGCTGTGGAGCTCGATTATATGTTCCGCAAGGCGAAGCTAACAACGGCAGAAGGGATGCAGAAACTAAAGGATGCGGGATTGCAGTCGCTGCCAGGTGGAGGTGCTGAGATCTTTCACCCGGATGTAAGGCAGGAAATTTGTGCCGATAAAGTGGATGGCGACGGCTGGCTGGACATACATGCAACTGCACACCGGCTGGGAATGCACAGCAATGCGACAATGCTTTACGGGCATATAGAAAAATACGAACACAGGATAGACCATATGAGCCGCCTTCGCAATTTGCAGGACGAGACTAAAGGTTTTAATTGCTTCATCCCTTTGAAATTCAGGAATATGGATAATGATATGTCGCATCTGAAGGAAGTAAGCATTTTTGAAGACCTCAGGTTGTATGCGATATCGAGGATTTTCATGGATAATTTTAAAAATCTTAAAGCATACTGGCCAATGCTGGGCAGGCAAACAGCACAACTTACGCTTGCTTTTGGGGTAAATGACCTTGACGGCACTATTGATGATACTACCAAGATCTACTCCATGGCGGGATCTGAAGAACAAAACCCATCGCTGAGCACGGAAGAGCTTTGCGACCTGATACATGCTGTAGGCCGTAGGCCAGTAGAGCGCGATACGCTTTATAATGAAATAAAAGAGTATAAACTTGATGACGCCACGGTAGCGTAATAGGCAATTAAGTAACTGGTAATCAATTTTTTATAGAAATTTTCGAAGCAACCAAAAGATAAAATAAAACTGGCACAACGGGTAAAACCGGGTGCCAGTTTTTTTCATTTAAGGGAAAAGTTTATTTTTCAGGAATGTTCGTTCAACGCCTTCGGCGTTGGTTATTTATGTTTGCCTACCGCCGGTTTCGCCGGCGGCTACTAATAGTTCAAGCCCGTCGGGCTTAGTTTGTGAATAATTTTTATCGGGTGGTATTTAGCAAACAGCAAATGGCGTGAACCAACCTATAATTGTTGGCTGATTTTCTTAAGGTAACGACGATATCCTTCAACAAGGCAGCACCACGCTTGAAAAAACATTTCGGGTAGATGATAAAATAAATTTCTAATTTTCGGACAGAATAAAAATGTTGAAATGAAAAGACTTTTTTCTTTGCTTGTTGCAGTGGCGGTGAGCCATTGTGCGGCAGTTGCTGCTACCCCACTCTGGATGCGCTATCCGGCCCTTTCACCTGACGGAAAGACTATAGCCTTCGGGTATAAAGGAGATATTTATACTGTGAGTGCAGCGGGTGGTGAAGCAACTCCCCTTACCATACATGAGGCACATGATATGATGCCGGTATGGAGCCATGATGGCAAGTCCATCGCATTCGCCAGCGACAGGTATGGCAATTTTGACGTGTTTGTGATTCCGGCAATGGGAGGCACGCCGGTAAGGGTTACTAACCATAGTTCCAATGATTATCCTTATGATTTTTCACCTGATGACAAGCAGGTTATATTCGGTAGTGCAAGGCTTTCAACGGCAAAGAACATCAGGTTTTATTCCCCGAGGTTGTTTCAAAACCTTTACAGTGTACCCACCACTGGTGGCAGGCCAATGCTGATATCGGACGCAGGTATGGAAAATGCCCACTACAACAGCACCGGCAGTATGCTTGTGTTTCAGGACAGGAAGGGTTATGAAGACCCTATGCGCAAGCACCATACATCATCGGTTACCCGTGATATATGGGTGATGGATGTTGCCAATAAAACATACAGACAAATCAGCACTTTCAATGGTGAAGACCGTGAGCCGGTGTGGAGCAGCAACGATCAGTCAATTTACTACCTGAGTGAGAAAAATGGCACACAAAATGTTTTTAAAGCTTCAGCAAACTCTGGTGGCGCGGAGCAAAAATTGACTTCTTTTGAAAAGAACCCTGTAAGGGCGCTCAGCATAAGCAAGGACAATACACTGTGCTTCACCAACAATGGTGAAATATATACCCTGAAAGAAGGTGGAGCACCGGTGAAGGTGAATATTGTTATCAGCAATGATGGCAAACAGAACACCGAAAAAAACGTGCCTGTTACAGGTAATGTAGGGCAGTTTGCCGTATCGCCAAATGGCAAGGAGATTGCATTCATAACCCGCGGAGAGCTTTTTGTGACCAGTGTAGACGGTAAGCAAACAAAACGCATTACCAACACACCGGAACAAGAGCGCATGGTTGCCTGGATGCCTGACGGCCGCACATTGGTTTATTCGGCAGAGCGCAACAACAACTGGGACATTTATAAAACAACCATCGCGCGCAAGGAAGAGCCTTATTTTTATGCGGCAACCGTACTGAAAGAAGAGCCGCTGATAGCCACTGAAGCTGAAGAGTTTTTGCCAAAAGTATCTCCTGACGGCAAGGAAATAGCCTACCTTGAAAACAGGAACATATTGAAGGTATATGACCTTGCGTCGAAGCTAAGCCGCACGGTATTACCAGAAGGAAGAAACTACAGCTATTCCGACGGGGACCTTGATTTCAACTGGAGCCCCGACAGTAAGTACCTGATATCAGACGATGAGAATTATAGCCTTGCCAACGGACACGCAGTACTGATAAAAGTGGATGGTACTGCGCCGCTTATTCACCCGATTTTAAGTGGATTTGGCGAATCAGGAGTGAAATGGGCCATGGACGGCAAGGTGATTACCTTTACCAATAATAAAGATGGCAGGCGCGGGCAGGCAATACAGGGCGCCACAGAGTCGGACGTATATGCTGTATTCTTTGACAGGCAGGCGTTTGACCGCTATAAGCTGAGCACCGACGACTACAGTCTGCTCAAAGAAATTGAGGAGAAGAACAAGAAAAAAGTGACAC
>CAILMA010000089.1 GCA_903835145.1 uncultured Bacteroidota bacterium | reverse complement strand
CATTAAATATTTTATTACACTTTTATTACCAGCCGAGCAGGTAAGCAAAAATGAGTGGAGCAACAATAGTAGCATCGCTTTCAACTATAAATTTAGGTGTGTGGATATCCAGCTTACCCCATGTTATTTTTTCGTTTGGCACAGCACCGCTGTAAGAGCCATAAGACGTAGTACTATCGCTTATCTGGCAGAAATAGCTCCAGAATGGTACGTCGTGCCACTCCAGATCCTGATACATCATAGGTACCACGCAGATAGGGAAGTCGCCGGCAATACCACCACCTATCTGGAAGAACCCTACGCCCTTGCCCGATGAGTTGGCCCTGTACCACTCGGTAAGCCACATCATGTATTCAATACCGCCCTTCATTGTTGATGGGTTGAGCTCGCCTTTTATGCAATAAGAAGCGAATATGTTGCCCATTGTGCTGTCTTCCCAGCCTGGTACTATGATTGGAATGTTCTTTTCGGCTGCAGCTATCATCCAGCTGTGCTTAGGGTCTATCTCGTAGTCGGCTTTCATTACCTCGCTTAGCAACAGCTTGTACATGAACTCATGTGGGAAATAACGCTCGCCTGCATCCTGTGCTGTCTTCCATATTTTATAAATATGGCGCTGTATGCGGCGGAAAGCTTCTTCCTCTGGTATACAAGTGTCAGTTACCCTGTTGTAGCCTTGCTCCAGCAGCTCGTATTCTTCCTGCGGACTAAGGTCGCGGTAGTTAGGTACGCGCTTGTAGTGGGTATGCGCTACCAGGTTCATGATGTCTTCTTCGAGGTTAGCACCAGTGCAACTGATGATGGCTACCTTATCCTGACGTATCATTTCGGCAAAAGAGATACCGAGCTCTGCGGTACTCATGGCACCAGCCAGCGATACCAGCATTTTACCGCCCTCAAGCAGGTGGGTTTCATATCCCTTTGCGGCATCAACCAACGCGGCGGCATTAAAATGCCTGTAATGATGCTGGATAAACTGTGAAATTGGTCCTTTACTCATAATATTGTTTAATTATTGTTGTTATATGTGTGTTAGCCGGCTGTTTCCCGGGAAATTCAGCCGCAAATATAAGGAACATCAAACATTGAAGGGGAAAAGTTCGACTGATGTCTTTGTTATTTTCTTTGTATTAAATATGTAAATGAAATTTATTTCACTTCCCTTCGGTAGAGTATATATGCCACAACTCCGAAAATAACGTTAGGAATCCAAACTGCTATAAATGGATTGAGGCTGGCCTTGGTGGCAAACGTTGTTGACAGCTGGCCGAACATAATATAAATGGCACTTATGGCAATACCCAGTGCAAGGTGCAGGCCGCTGCCGCCTCTTATTTTACGACAAGCGATACACGCGCCAATAATGGTAAGTATCATGCCCGCAAAGGGTTGTGCGGTGCGCCTATGTTTTTCTATATAGAACGGATTAAGGCTTTCCCGGCCCCTAAGTTTTTCAGTTTCTATAAATTCGTTCAGCTCAGGTGTAGTTAGGCCTTCTTTTAGTGCTTCATTTCTGTTGAGGTCCGATGGCTTGAAGGGATATTTTATATCGAGGTCGGCAACATTGGTGATGCTTTCTTTGAGCGTATCATTGCGCCTGATAACGATATTGGTAAGGTGCCAAGACTGCTTTACGGTATCATATTTTATCATTTCCGCCATCAGCTTCTCCTTCAGCAGCGTGCCTTCTATTTTTTCTGCGGTAAAGTGGGTGCCGGTATTGTTGCTAAAATTAAAATTCTGTATATATATTGAACTGTTCTTGGACAGACCGAGGTGTACGTTTTCGCCCGGGACATTATACATAGCATCATTAATGTACTTGTCTTCAAATGCGACACGTTCTTTATTGGCTATAGGTATTACCCAGTGGTTGGCTACGAGTGAGAACACGCACAAAAATCCAGCCCCTATAAAGTAAGGCCTTAAAAAGCGCT
>CAILMA010000088.1 GCA_903835145.1 uncultured Bacteroidota bacterium | reverse complement strand
GGGTAAATGTGAAGATATGCAAATGAAAATTTTCACATGCTCATGTTTTCACATTTTCACATTAATTAAGCGGGAGTAGCTCAGTTGGTAGAGCGACAGCCTTCCAAGCTGTAGGTCGCGGGTTCGAATCTCGTCTCCCGCTCTTGTATGTTTGTATGCTAATTAGCTTGTAGCTAATTAGCTTGTGTAATGAATGATAGTTCTTTGAATCGAATACTGCTATTTAACTTAGCCATAGCTACACAGCAGGTATTTTATAAAAACAGTTTAGCTGTTGTAGCTCAGCGGTAGAGCACTTCCTTGGTAAGGAAGAGGTCGGCAGTTCAATCCTGCTCAACAGCTCTTTTTGAGATAGAGCAACCCCCGGTTTTCGGGTCAATTGGCAGTTTATTCTGCCCGGCAGCTCGGTTTCAGAGCAGTTGGTTTTTAAATCATGAAAATCGCCTTAACCGGCGTGATAATAAATAACAATAATATAAACAATTTTAAAACAAATAAAAATGGCAAAAGAGACCTTTAAACGGGACAAACCCCACGTAAACATTGGTACCATCGGCCACGTTGACCATGGTAAAACAACACTTACAGCGGCGATAACTACTATACTTTCGAGCAAGGGTTTGGCGACAAAGAAGGGTTATGATGAAATTGATGCAGCTCCTGAAGAAAAAGAGCGCGGTATCACCATCAACACTGCTCACGTAGAGTACGCTACTAACAGCCGTCACTATGCTCACGTTGATTGCCCAGGTCACGCTGACTATGTGAAAAACATGATTACCGGTGCAGCCCAGATGGACGGTGCTATCCTTGTGGTGGCAGCAACCGATGGTCCTATGCCTCAAACTAAAGAACATATCCTTCTTGCTCGCCAGGTAGGTGTTCCACGTGTTGTTGTGTTCATGAACAAAGTTGATCTTGTTGATGACCCGGAAATTCTGGAACTTGTGGAAATGGAAATCCGCGAACTGCTTAGCAAATACGAATACGATGGCGATAACACCCCAATCATTCAGGGTTCTGCTACAGGCGCACTCGCTGGCGATCCAAAATGGGTTAAAGCCGTTGAAGATCTTATGGATGCAGTTGATAGCTACATTCCATTGCCTCCTCGCCCTATAGACATGCCTTTCCTTATGTCTGTTGAGGATGTGTTCACTATCACTGGTCGTGGTACAGTGGCTACAGGCCGTATTGAGCGTGGTATCATTAAAGTTGGTGAAAACGTTGAAATCGTTGGTTTCAATGAAGATCCACTTACTTCTACCTGCACAGGTGTGGAAATGTTCAAAAAACTTCTTGATCGTGGTGAAGCTGGTGACAACGCCGGTCTCCTGCTCAGAGGTATTGAAAAGAAAGATATCCGTCGTGGAATGGTTATTTGCGCTCCAAAATCTATTACTCCGCACACAGACTTCAAAGGTGAAGTTTATGTATTGAGCAAAGAAGAAGGTGGCCGTCACACTCCATTCTTCAACAAATACCGCCCACAATTCTACTTCCGTACTACTGACGTAACCGGTGAGTGTGAATTACCAGCAGGTGTTGAAATGGTTATGCCTGGTGATAACGTTAACCTTCTGGTTAAATTGATCGCTCCGATAGCTATGGAAAAAGGTCTTAAATTTGCGATTCGTGAAGGTGGCCGTACCGTAGGTGCTGGTCAGGTTACTGAAATCGTTAAATAATTAGGCGAACTACTCGCTGAGTATTTAAATCATATTGAAAGGTTGTCGGTTTTCCGGCAGCCTTTCTTGTTATGTACCACTACTCGTCTACAGCTGCGCCTTTAATCCGTGCTTTTGTCGCAATTATTGTAACTTTCACTCCGTTTGTACGATACACCACCTACAATAGGCATCTATTGTATTCTATTCCCCAACTATGAACACCGCAAACCGGAAAATACGCCTTCCCGAGCTGGATGCCCTAAGGGGGTTTGCTGCTTTAATGGTGGTTATATTCCACTTATCGCTTATGTTCATTAAGCCAACCAACGCTACGCGTTTCGGACTTACAGGAGTTAATCTGTTTTTTATCATCAGCGGTTTTGTAGTACCCCTGAGCATCAATAACGTAAAATCAGGAAAGGAATTCGTTGTCAATCGCTTTGCACGGCTTTACCCAGTGTACTGGGTTTGCCTCACCTTATCGTTCCTAACCCGCGTATTCGATCTTCATTTTATTCAGCACCATCCTGTAGATAATCAGCTGATTCATCAGTTTCTGGTCAATTTTACAATGATTCAGTACTATTTCGGTGTTGCGAACATGGAAGACCCCTACTGGTCGCTCATTGTTGAGCTTGTATTTTATGTAGTGGTGTTCGTCGTTTACAAACTGAAAAGGCTCCCGCAGCTCGTAAATATTTTGTTTACGTTGGTAGTGTTGCAGGGAATATTGAGACTTCTTGAGTTGGAGGGAATCGCCTTACCTGTACTTAGATTGATTTTTGCCGCAGAATACTATTTTCCCTTGGCCAATTTTCTGCCGTTATTCCTAATAGGCACGGTATTTTACAATATAGCTGTGGG
>CAILMA010000087.1 GCA_903835145.1 uncultured Bacteroidota bacterium | reverse complement strand
TTGGTGCTGTAAAAGACGTGGTGAGTTGCGACTCTGCCAGCAGGAAACCATCCCGCGGCGGTCTTCAAGGAGGAAGAGCTATTGGTGGAAGCTCCGCGCACAAACTCGATGAACACGGGAATCAGATAATGGCCTACTACTACGACAAAAACGGGATACTGCTGGAGCAAACTGAAACCGTTTATAACGATAAGAATCAAAAAACAGCCATTATTCACCGGCTGAACAACAGCACTTATATTTACAAAGTTGAATTTCAGTACAACGCCGAAGGTGTGCCGGTCGAAATCAAAAATTATAACCGGAGAGACAGTTCCGTCAACGAGGTGGACCTGAGAAAGAGTTTTTTTTGCTACAAGACAATAGCGCATTTTGGTACCGGTGGCAACTTACTTAGTACCGACCGCTATCAGGAAGATGGTACTCTGATAACTGAATACAGGCCCCAAGCCCCGGAGCCGCGGGACAAACGTTACGCTCCCCGTGCCATATATAACTACAATAAGAATGGTCAGCCGGGTTCCACAACAGTTTTTAATGTTGACAGTTCCGTGAAGGGGCATATGTACTTCCGGTATGACGACTCGGGCCGCGAGCTGGAAGTTGAATACATAAAGCAAGGTGAGCTAACCGGTTTTTTGACGAAAGAGAATTTGTACGACCCTGAGGGACACGTGATGCAAACCAAATCAAGGCGCATAGACGGCTCCGACCCGCAGAAGCAGGTTTTTACCTACGACAGCAATGGCAACAAAATATCGCATGAACGGTACGACCTTAAGGATAGTTGCGTCCTGATCTTATCTGAACATTTCGACCGCTGGGGCAACTGTACGGAAAATACATCTTTTGAGAAGGGAAAATTTGCAACACACACCGTTACCGAATACAATGAACATGGCGACCGGGTGCGTACCAAAACGTATGACAAAGATGGTACAGTAGAAACAGAGGGCTACTGCCTGTACACAAAATTTGACGACAAAGGCAACTGGACGAGGATGGTAACATGGGATGACGAAAGCTATAAGGTTGAGGTTACAGACCGCGTATTCAGTTACTACAAATGAGTCCTACAGCTATTTCAAAATGAGAATTCGTTTTTATTTGCGAAGCCCGACGGGCTTTTCTCCCCTATCCGCCGTCAGCAACGCCGCACTTACTATCAGTGGCACGAAAAACAGGTAATTATACGGAGTCTGAATAAAGCAATAAAAGACGGAAATGTATATTTTGAACGTATACAGCAGGTAGGTGCTGAGTCTTGTGTTCTTCGTTTCCTTTTTACAACGAAATGCCATATAAGCCAGCACAAGCAAGCAAATAACAAGGTGTGCTTTTTGGTACACGTGCAGTTTAAACGCTGTTGTGCCTTCCAGTAGTTTTACCGCCAAGCAGCCAAAGCCAAGTCCGTTGAAGATATAGTTGCCAAAATTCCAGTCGTAAAGCGCCGCCCTGTCGTGGTACTGGTAACCCTCCACGAATGCAAGGGGGTTGCTGCTTAGGAATGGAACAACATAACAAAGTAAAACAACGGCAACAATGCCTATCCCTACCTGCATCGCTTGCTTTCTATAGCCATAGCTATACATACCATAGATGCAGAGCGGCACCCAAAGTACAATACTGTACCGCGAAAGCAGGCACAGCGATATACCCACAACAAGGGGCAAAACTGACTTGCTTTGCATTTGCGTGGCCGTAAAAAGATAATAGCCTGCAACAAGTTCCTCTACAGTTATTACGAAGGTGTATGGCTCGTCCTTTATCAATAACCACCACGTGAGCAGTGGCCATAACGGTAGTAAATATTGCAGCACGCCTACTTTTTGCTTTATGTAAGCGTAGGTATTCTTTGCAAAAAACCACGCGCAAGAAAACCACAAAACGAGCGCCGGCACCCAGCGGTAGTCCTTATGAGCCAGTTCAGCCACCACATACGGTAGCCACTGCATAGGCAGGTACGTCGGGAACATGCTGTAATGCCACTTGATGGGCTCATACACGGGCTGGTGGTGCACAAAACGCTGCACCAGTACCATTATTTGAGGTATGATGTCGCTTTGGTCCACATCATTCACAGTTATTTTATAAGAAGACCACAGCGTGGTGAGCTTATGAATGATGATACCCGAAAATGCGAGAAAGGCAAGCGAAGTAATAATAGGGGCTATTCTGCTCAGCACCGCGGGAAGGGAATTCTCAACAATCGGTCTGGTAGCGGTACTCTGCTCTTTCCTGAAAACAAGAGCTATGGCTATGGAGCAGGCAAGTAAAAGGACCGGAGAAATGTACGGACCTGCAAAGTTTCTGAATTGGGTGACCAATAACAGCTCCAATAAACACAATGCAGTCAATACTATGCGCACCGATAATCTGTTTTTGTAAAGATAGCCGAACTGCACAATTATTCCTGCCCCAAACCGGGAAAAGGCTCAGTCAACTATAGATCCACAGCGCCTTTGTTGTTGTGTTTAACCTTCCTTTTGTTTCTTATTTTGCCAAAGAGCAAGCTTGCTTCTATGCCTGCCGAAGAACGATAGGCATTCAGATTCAGGTAGGCCCCGGCAGCTACGCCACAATAAGGAATGAAAGGAAATTCAATGGTTGGGTTCAATACGAGACCGGGAGCAAATTTAGACCTGTACGTTATATCATAATTGTCGCGGGTAGAGTCGTACGGTATAACGCGGGAATAACCGGTCGGCGCAGTATATAACCCGAATGAAATGCCCCCTTTGAGCGCAAGTCGCGTTCTGCGGTTACCAAAGTTGATGATTCTTCCCGCAAGAATATCAAATCCAACAAGCGTTTGCATCGGATGTCCGCTAACCCATTCATGCAGTCCCGCACGGTAATAGTCTGCTGGGACGTCAGACGCGCCTGCAAGGTGCAAATTAACTGTTGTTTCAATCACGGTCTTACCCATTACATGGTTGAGGCCGCCCTTAATCATAAAAAAATTTCCCCCGCCAATAGAGGTCTCGCCGTAGTAGATATTGCGTGGCTTTGCGTCGTCCTGGCTATATCCGGGGATTGTAAGAAGCGTAAAGAGAAGTGAAATGATAGTTGGTTTCATAGTAGTTTGTTTTACTAAACAAAGTTATCAAAACCTGTTCGTTTTTGATAGGTTAAAATGCTGAAAGTCAGAATTATACCACACGTTCCTGCTTCCCGGAAATTAATGATGAACACATAATCACGGTAGCGTCGCGGGTACTAACCCTGTTTCCCTGCCAGATAATTGCGCAGCGATGTGCCGGTTATTTGGGTCCAGCCGGCAACAAAATTGTGTTTTGCAAAATCTGGATTATCTCCCGGGAAAGTCTCAAGTCCGGAGTGGGTGAGTGTCAGTCGGGCACCATCGCCATTGGGCGATACCTCAAAACTTACATAAGAAATACCGGGATAGCCATCATAGCGCCAGCTATACGCCAGCTTTCTTCCGGCTATTACTTCAGTCACCCGGCACAAATGCAGGTAGCTTTTCTGCTCTGTTCCTCCCTCGAAGGTGAATTCAAAACCGATCTCAGCTTTGAACTCCGGCAATACAAAGTACCATTGTTTCATTTCGCTGTTATCAGTAAGCGCGCTCCACACAGCCGCAGCGGCATTCGGATAATCTTGCTCTATAATTATGGGCTCGGTATTCATATGCTTCCATTTAGTATGTTTGCAATAGGCTCCAACTATGCATTCTTGTATTCTTCTATTATTTCTTTGAGCGAAAGCCTTGCAAGTGTTTTCATTTTATCCAGCATATTTACAGTCTCTGCGGTCGGGGGCAGCGTATTCAGGCTAAATTCAAGATTGTCCAGCAAGTGAAAAAGATTGTCAGCACCTATAATACCCACAGAGTTTTTCAGGTTATGTACCAGCGCCTGCAGCTTGTCATAGTTTTCGGCAACCATTTCCTGCTCTATATTTTCCAGCAGG
>CAILMA010000086.1 GCA_903835145.1 uncultured Bacteroidota bacterium | reverse complement strand
TACCCATCCTGTCAACCATGCGCAGCAGTGAGCGCATTTTGTTGGGGTTTCGGTTGTACTCAAAATGATACCGGTTAAGCAGGTACACGCAATTGGGTATGCCTATAACCACCACAAGCGGCGGAATGAGCGCAGTGAGCAAAGTTATTTTATAACCCAGCAATACTATGGTGCCGATTGACCAAATCACGCCAATAGCCACAACAAGCATGGATGCAAGAACAGCTGAAAAAGAACGGAAAAAGAGAACCAAAATGACAGCTGTAAGCACAAAGGACAGGATAAGGAACATTCTCATTTCCCGCTGCACCCGCATGGCCATTTCGGTGCGAATTAGCGGCAGTCCGGAATAGCGCATTTCCACATTGTGGGCTTTCCCAAACTCGTCAGAAAGCTCTACTATGGAACTTATTACTTTAGCGCGGTCTTTTGAATTCAGAACGTCTTTCTGTATCCTGATAGCCATAAGATAGGCACTCGAATCAGGATTGTAAAGCAGACCCTTGTAAAAAGGAAGGCTGTAAAACAGCTGTTTTACTGTGTCGGCGTTTATAGGGGTACCTGTGCCTGCAATAGGCACTACTTTGAGCTTTTGGGTTACCGTGTCTTTTACAAGCGTTATAGCCCCGGGTATGCTCAGCACATTCTCCACGGCGTTGACCTTCGCTATTTTCTTTACCAGCGAGGCATAGTCGTTGAAGAACTTATTATTGAAGAAATCGCTCGTTTTAACACCTATTACCATCAAGTTGCCATCTTCACCAAACTGTTTCCGGAACTTCTGATATTCAATATATTTCTGATTGTCAGTAGGTACAGCACTGTTAAATTCATAGCTCAACTTCACCTGCAACGCAAAATATCCCATTACTGACGTATCGGCAAGTAATATGACAAGCAGGGCAATGCGGTACTTTATAATAAACGCGGCTATATTATGCCACATACCTGTTTAGAATTGTAGTTTAAAAAGTGGTAAAAGTACGAAATTAACCGTTAGCCATTGCCGGGAAACGGATGGATAATTAACTCTAAGGCAAATATTAAATTTCCTTAAGCGTAAAATTTTAGTTGATTGATAAAAATGAAACACCCAAACTGTAATAAACTTAGTACCGATGACAAAATAAACTTTTGTATGTTTTCGCATAGGCCCCCGGCGCAATGGGACGTATTTAGCAGGAAAAGGTGAAAATATACGCATTTAAATATTAACAATAATAATAAAAACACTTGCATTTTTACTATTATCAATTGATTACTACCATTATTTATATGCAAGAGTTTGCAGCTATCTGCAACCCAATAAATATTTTTTGTTAAGCAAGCATCTTTAATAACTTATTCTATTATACTTTTACTGAGAGATTGCAATGAAAGTTTACGATATTTTTTCAAAAATATATCCTGCCAGAAACAGATACGCAATGAAATTCTTTCTGGCTGCGCTACCGGGGATGCTTGTGCCCCTGATAGCGCTGTTGCTATTTATACTCAATTGTGGCCAGGTAAAGCCAGTAATACTGGTAATAGGTATTGCAGGCACATTGCTTTCGGTTGGCTTAATAATGTTCGCGTGGTCATTGTTTAAAAAACTAACCGCACCTGTAGTTCTCGCCAGAGAGACGATTGCAAAATACAATGCAGATCACGCACTCCCCACTTTGCCTGTTGATTATGAAGATGAAATTGGGGCATTGCTGGCGACTATACAGGAATTTCTGGACAATATTGATACTCAGCTCACCGAGAAAAGCGACATGATAGACCTGCTCTCTCATGACCTGCGCAGCCCGGTAGCGCGGATAATGGGTCTGAGCAACCTTATAAAGCTCGATGAGAATCCAGAGAATGTTGAGTACGCAGAATACATTTACAACGACTGTAAAAACCTGCTCACACTGCTGGAAAACATTCTGCTCATGTTCCGGGAAGATACGACAGCTTTCGAAGCTCAGAATGTGAATCTTAAAGGGCTAATCAACGAAAGTGTGAACTTCTTTACACTGGCAGCAGGAGATAAACAACTTACGCTTACGGCAGATATTGATGAAGATCTGGTGATCAATGTTCAAGCGGGTTTATTCACTCAGGCTATCCGTAACATTCTGGGCAATGCTATCAAATTTTCAAAGGAAGGCAAATCGATTTTTATCACCGCCCAGAAAAAAGGACAGGAAGTATCTATTACCATTCGCGACGAAGGAGTGGGTATGAAGCATGAAGACTTGCTTAAAATTTTTGAACGCTTTACAAAGGCTGGGAAAAAAGGCACGCACGGAGAAGCATCATTTGGTCTCGGACTGTACCTGAGCAAAAAAATCAT
Organism: uncultured Bacteroidota bacterium; assembly: GCA_903835145.1. Lineage (GTDB taxonomy): Bacteria > Bacteroidota > Bacteroidia > Chitinophagales > Chitinophagaceae > Flavipsychrobacter. The sequence goes on along the minus strand of CAILMA010000086.1, from coordinate 3,775 downwards.
AGAAAAACAAGGGGGCAAGATTACCGCTGAAAGTGAAGGGGTAAATAAAGGAGCCAAGTTTGTGATTACCCTTTATCAGCTCATCACCAAAAAAAGCGGTAACAAAATGAAAAACCTGAAAGACGGAGCTAAGAAATAATGTTGTAAGCCAGCGCCTGTATTTACCATCATTACCTGTGAGCCAACATGTACTAAAAATAATTGTACAGTGCTGGGCAACAGCGCATAAAAGTCCTTGCGGCAACACCTAATTCATAAAAAGAATAACATACACAGCCGCGAATGGCGCCGCCACCAACAGCGAATCAAACCTATCTAATGCACCACCGTGACCGGGCATCATGGTACCCGAGTCCTTAACATCTGCAAGCCGTTTCAACTTCGACTCCAGGAGGTCACCCAATGTTCCGAAAACAGTGGCAATGAGAGCAAGGCTAACCCAATCGACTACCCTAAAATAATGGGAATAATAACCGTATAAACCTGCTGCTACAAGGGTAAGCAGTGCACCACCCGCGGTGCCCTCCCATGTTTTTTTAGGCGAAATAGGAGAAAATGGCGTCTTCCCGAAGAAAGACCCAACGAGGTAGGCCATAGTATCGTTTGCCCAAATCATAAGAATCAACGCAATGGGCAGGTATTGGTTATGCCCCCGCATCTCCAACAAGAAGAGCATGGGTACGGTGATGTAGCAAATACCAAGTAAAGATTGAGAAAGCGCCGCAATAGGCTGCTGTTTTGAGAGTACAATGACCAGAATACCTACAGCTGGTGCAAGTGCGAGCAGGGGCGCCAATCTAATGAGCGAAATCTCAGGGAGATTATCTGCAATAATTACCAATAGAAGTATTGAGAGTACCTGAGTAGCGCCCGGTAGCCATTCCGGCCAGTATGCGTCGGGAACTATTTTCTTCATCAGTTTAAAGAAATCGCGCAAACACAATGCATTTATCAGCAACATGAGCCCAAGAAACGACCAGGTGTTCCAGAGCAGTCCAGTCATCATAACAGCGGCAAAAACTGCTGCGCTGGCTGTGCGTTTATAGAACACCGGTAAATTAAGTGCCATAGATCTCTAAAAAATAAGATGAAATGAAGATTACAAAAATCAGAAACTAAATCTGAATTTGGAAACTAATTTATAAGTGGGCTATTTCTGCGGCTCCGCCTCGGGTACCTTCGGTAACCTGTCAAAGTCATCCACCCAATAAGGAGGAAGCACGGTTCGGCTTTTATAGAGCAGATAAAACGATACGGCAAAAACCACCCCTCCACCTGCTATTAGCGGCAACGGAACGGCATCACTTGCCATGAACTTACCAACACTGGCGGAGGTATGTGCCAGATAGGAAAGTACAACTTGTGTGCCATTGAAACTGATGTGTGCCAACATACTGCACAAGATAGATCCCGTATAGTAATAGATTACAGCCAGCAATGACCCCGCAAGAAATATGGACAACATGCCAAACAAATTGGTGTGCGCTGCAGCAAAAATCACAGCACTAAAAACGATTGCAAATAAGATACTGCGACTCGTTCTTGCTGCAAAGCGCATGAGTATGGAGCGGAAAAACAGCTCCTCGCCTATACCCGGCACAATTGCCATAACAATAAAGGTGCGAATAAAATCGGGGAACGTGGCGATATTCAGGAAAGCATTGGTCATACCCTTACTGGCATCCTGCGCAGCTTTTGCATCGGCACTAAAGGGCAGCATACTAACAAGCGTTTGAATACCCTCAAGCACAGGTATTGCCCCCAGCATAGCTAACACAGCCAGAAGTGGCTGAATGGCCTTGCCGGGCTTGCGGATACCGAGGTAAAACTTAGGGTCAGGGTGGGTTAAATAAGCGAACACAAGCGATGTTACCATGTACATCATTATGCTGAGTACCCCGGTCACGACAATTCCTATTTTTACCAGCTCATACGGACTGTGCTCACCTATCGCCATTACCTGGTCAAGTGTGGCACCAGAAAATTTGGGCAGCAACATACCTACGCACCATAGCCCGAAAGAAGACATGGTGAAAGACATGAGCAAAAAAAGAATTAACTGCAATCCCCAGGGGAAGGTGCGGAAGTATTTCATATCAGGCCGCAAAGGTAGTTGATGAACAAGGCAAAAAACAAAAACTGAACGAGATGGCTTTAATATTCATTGCCCTTGTAAAAGACTTTAAAGATACCCTGCCCTATCTGGTAGGTAATTACATCATAGTTAAGCTGCCATGCAGCAAGGTCGGCATTGGTTACATCATAAGTCTCCCCCTCGCTAAACAAACGCAGGGTTCCACTCGTGTTTACATACGCAATGGAGTTGTATTGTATGGTCAAAGAAGTAGGATAGTAACTTTCCATGTCCGTAACATCACCTTTGTAAAACACCTTCATGTAGCCACCGGGGTCCTGAAAAGCAATAATGTTATCGGCTACCTGATACGTCGGTTTAAAGTAACCAAGGGTTCTTACGCTATCGCCATAAAAGACTTTGAAGTAGCCATCGCTTGAAACGAATGCCACCAGGTCGTCGCCGGCATGGTAACTGGTTGGGGGGAAGTTATCTATGAGGAAGGTTTGCCCGTTATGAAAGATTTTAAACTTCCGGTCAGCATCCACATAGGCAACTGTATTACGGCCGGCTTTGAATGACGTGATCTGAAATTCCTCCTGAGCAATTTTTAGCCCATGAAAAAATATTCTGAACTGATTTGCAAAATTATTATAAGCAATGATGTTATCAGAAACCTTTATGTTAGCAAGCGTGCTATCGGGTATAAAACTTTCAACCGTTTGTATGGTTCCGTTATAGTAAACTTTGTAATCGCTTTTTACCGCATCAAGAAAAAAGATAAGACTATCCGCAACAAAATATTGGTCGCAAATTGCAGTAAGGTTTTTGGCTGTCCCTTTGTCGAATACATAAAGAGCCTTTTGATTCAGGTAACCCACCAGATTATCAGTTACATAAAAGTTATTGGTAAACCCGGCATTTATTTGCTGCAGTCCGCCGCCATAGTAAATTTTGAAGGTGCGTGAATTGTCGAGAAAAGGGATGGCGGTGCGACCAGTCTTTATTAATGTAGGTGGCAAAAAATCAATCTTATGTATCATCCCCCGGTCCCATACCATGAGCTCATTCTGCATATTTACATAATTGGCCAGGGGCTGTGCCATGCCAACCGATTGAAATAGAAGCAGAAAAAGCAGGGAGGATAGTATTCGCTGCATAAACAAGTATTTTTCGTGAAAATAATAAAAATAATCTGCACCAGCCGGGCCGATATCGATTTGCAGGTACATCAAAAAAAGAAATTTTTTGTCAATTCCCCTCGTTTGAGCTGCCATGATAACCCAAAATTGATAAAACTGGACTTTAAGTTAACTTCAATTTAAAGGTCTTTAAATCGCCTAAAATCCTTACCCATAGCCATTTTTCTTAAAAATAAAAAAGCCAGCCTGAGAACAGGCCAGCCCCTATAAACCCTATCACTATGAAAAACTTTGACAAAAATAAATAAAATTGTATGAAATGATAAAAAAATATTTTGGTGTGCCTACATGTATAAATAAAAAAGCCAGCCTGAGAACAGGCCAGCCCCTATAAACCCTATCACCATGAAAACTTCTTTATGCTGAGAGCGAAAATTTCTTATTGATTATTTAACTTTACAAATGTAAGGGATCCGATCCGACAGTTCGTTCAGGATTTTTAAATCGAATCCGATGCCGGCTTCATTAGCAATTGCCAGTGCGTGCAGAATTGTATTTG
>CAILMA010000085.1 GCA_903835145.1 uncultured Bacteroidota bacterium | reverse complement strand
CTCTTCCTCTTCTTCCTCCTGCAGCTCATCAACCTCTTTCTGAATCTCTTCAATATCCTCGCCAATCTCCTCCAAATCTTCACCAAGTTCCTCAATGTCTTCACCCAGCTCTTCGATATCCTCGCCAAGTTCCTCGATGTCCTCACCCAGTTCTTCAATGTCTTCCTGAATGATTTCAATATTCTGGTTGTTCATATTTATCGACATCTGGATAAATATCGACAGATATATGGCTTCAAGCGAAACAATTGTAGTTAAGAACAACAACATGCGCTCGAACGTGACAATGCCGAGGTACGGTAAAATGAAGGAAATAATAAATAAGATGGTATGCAATAGAACAGACGTCGTGCTGCCCACCCATCGGGTGATATTGGTTGCCCCCTGTTCCATTATTATTTTTTGCCGCTCTCTAATCCCCATGCTGCTGCCTTTGACTTGTAAAATTACCCAATGCAATGCATTAAGCTGCCCGTTACAAAATTTATAACAAAAATATAAACCAGCAATCCGTTGTAGAAAGGAAGTTTAAAGTAGAAGGCCCGAACAAAGGCTGGGACAAGAAACAAATGCCCAAACGAGACAACTAAAAAAATATTTTTAAGTAGCTTGTAATGTGCCGGTTAAAGCTGCGCAAACGAGCAATACACAGAATAAACAGACCCCAAAAAGAACTCATCAACTTTTTTTTGAGAATTAAGCTGATAACAATATCTTTATGCAAATTTAAAAGAATACAGAGATTAGAAATTTCTGTAGCAAAGTATTAAATCAAGCAAATATGAAAAAAAGATTTTTACTTCTCCCTCTTGCCCTCATCCTGGGTTACGTGTTGTTTTCCAGTAACAAAAACTCACCGGCAGGTGCCCACAGTATCGATGGCACACAAGCCACTAATGCTACCGGCTGCGGTGGCACAGGCTGCCATGCACCGGCAGGCGGTGGCTCATTGGTAACCCAAATAGCACTGCTTGACTCAACTGGTGCTGTGGTTACAAATTATACGCCGGGCAAGGGTTATTTTGTTGTGATGGGTGGATTTAGTTCCCCATTCTCAACTTTGCCGGTTTTCGGCATGCAAGTAACTGCAGTTAAGGCTGCTGGTGCGCATTCTTCAGGCGCCGTGATGGCTGGCACATTTGCAACTACAGGACTTCCCGCGCTAACCACAAACAGCACTTTCGGGAGCCTGCATTTCTGCGAGCAAACAGACACTATTCATTCTGATACATCTACAACTTATGGCACATTTACCGTTATGGGCTACAAAGAGACATTCCCGTGGACAGCACCAGCAGCTGGAACGGGCACTGTTATCTTGTATGGTGCACTTGTTGCTGCCAATGGAAACGGAGCGCCAAGTGGTGATGCCTACGCAAATGCAAATGACACACTAAGAGAATTACTTGTAACGGCACCAATAACAGGAACAACTACTACTTGCGTTGGTTCTACCACCACACTCAGCGATGCTACCTCCGGTGGCACATGGAGCAGCTCTACAACTTCGGTTGCTACTGTTGATGCGTCTGGCGTTGTAACCGGCGTTTCAGCGGGAACCGCGGTTATTTCTTATACCGCTTCTTCCGGCACCGTTACTGCTACCGTCACAGTAAGTGCTGCTACTTCGGCGGGTACTATTTCGGGTGGTTCATCTATTTGTATTGGTACATCAACTACACTTACACCCTCTATATCTGGTGGCACATGGAGCAGCAGCGCTTCCGGCGTGGCCTCTGTTAGCGGCAGTGGTGTCGTGCATGGCGTTTCAGCGGGCACGGCTGTAATATCTTATGGTATCAGCGGCACCTGCGGAATGGTATATGTTACTAAAACTATCAATGTTGCTTCCGGCATTGTTACCGGTACTATCTCCGGCGCATCTTCAGTTTGCTCTGGCCTTACTGCTACACTTACCGATACTGCTACAGGCGGTGTATGGAGCAGCGGATCTACATCAATAGCCACTGTAAACAGTAGCACAGGCGTTGTAACCGGCGTTGCTGCGGGTACTGCCAATATCACTTACACCGTTACCAACGGTTGCGGTTCTGCTTCTACATCTCGTGCTATTAGTGTTGTAGCATCGCCTTCACCGGGAACTATATCTGGCATACCATCATTGTTCTGCGCACAGACATCTGCCATGCTTACAGAAAGCACGAGCGGCGGCACCTGGACCAGCAGCAATACTGCCCTTGCTACTATTGACTCAACCGGTACTATTGCTGCACTCGCAGGTGGCACCGTTACCATAAGCTACTCTGTAACCAATGCAGCTGGTTGCACGGTTGCCGCTACGCAGTCTGTTTCCATTACAGCGGGTCCTGCATCTTCCATCACTGCCTCCGGTTCTACTTCATTCTGCTATGGCGATGTAGTGCTCAATGGCCCAACCGGCCGCGGACTTACCTACCAGTGGTATAAAGGCACAACGCTGATTGCCGGTGCTACAGATATTTCTTACGCAGCAAGCACTACAGGCAGCTTTATAGTAAATACAGGCAACAGCTCAGGCTGCTCTACCCCATCGGCTGCGGTTGATGTTACTGTATTATCTGTGCCAGTTATCATTGCTACTGGTGATTCTATTTTCTGCCAGGGCAACCACATGGCACTTGCTGTAAACGCAGTTGGCGGTGGCTACACCAGTGTTTACCAATGGAAGCGCAACACCGTGAACATTCCTGGCGCTACCAATACTACCTACAATGCTACACTAACCGGCAGCTATACCTGCTTCGAGAACATTTCCGGCGGTTGCACAGGCATGACCCCTGCGGTGAATGTAAGCGTGCTTTCCGTACCTACACCAGTGATAACAGCAACAGGCGGATTTTTGCTGAGCACTGCAACAGGCTATGCAAGCTACCAGTGGGAAATCAACGGAACCATTATTCCGGGTGCTACAAACGCCAGCTACCCTGCAAGCAGCAATGGCACCTATACCGTAGTAGTAACTAACGGCTATGGCTGTAGCGGTGCTTCTGCCGGCTATATCCTTTCAAACCTCGGTGTTGAAAATGTGAACCTTGCAGAATGGACCGTTTACCCTAACCCGGCAAACAATATGCTGAACATCAGCAACAACAGCACAGCGAACACCACTTACACCATTACTGATATGCCGGGTCGCACTATTGCTACCGGCACTGTTACCGCACCACTTCAGCAAATAGACATCAGCAGGTTAACAACAGGTAATTACATCCTTAAAATAACTACAGCTTCCGGTGCTACCCGCAACGAAATGTTTGTAAAACAATAATCATTTTGCACTTTACTTTGAAGGGGTGATGCGGTTGCGCATCACCCTTTTTTTTGTGTTGAGCTACAGAAGCGGTGCGATGAAATCCAACTGGGATGGCGAAATTCGCCGCCTATTGGTAGCTCAGCAATAAAAATTGGCTCACAATTTGGCAAAATATTTAACCGCCGAGTAGGCAAGCGGGAGTTTCACCCGCAAGCCTCTCACAGATCCGTACGTGATAGTCTCCCATCATACGGCTCGTGTCATTCTTTAATAATTCTAACAATACTTCGTTTG
>CAILMA010000084.1 GCA_903835145.1 uncultured Bacteroidota bacterium | reverse complement strand
TGGCCCGGAAGTTTCCGTGGTAAAACATCATTATGATTGAATTGGGAAGCCCGATGGGCTTCAATATGAATAGCCGCCGGTGAAACCGGCGGATGCAAGCCTAAACCACCAACGCCGGAGGTGTTGAACAAAAAGCCACCGGAAGCTTCTGTCTTTTGCACCAAAAATAAAAGCCGCACCCTGCGGCGCGGCAAATAATATATATAGCCTTTACATTTACCCTCTACTCTCCCCACACCACGCAAGCGGGCTCATGCAGTACCGGAAAATTAACGGAATTCGCAATGAAACATTTGTCGTGTGCCTTGTCATGCAGCTCATTGGCCAGCGATACCATTGATGGGTCTGTAACGGTAACTACAGGGTGCAAGGTTACCTCGGTGAACCGGCCTGGCTCGCCCGCGGGTGTGCTCATAACGCCTGTTGCACAGTCTGTATAGCCCACTACAATTACACCCGCATCGGCACACAGGTGCAAGTACCACAGCATGTGGCAGGTTGATAACGAAGTGAGCAGGAAGTCTTCAGGATTAGGTTTTCTATGGTCTCCACGAAAAGGCACATCAGCCGATCCGTACATATCCGGTTTCCCCTCCAAATTAATAACATGGCTGCGCTCGTAGTCGCGGTATCCGCTGGTTCCTGTCCCATTATTTCCTGTCCAGGTCACGTTTACGGTGTAGTGGTGTTTATCTTGCATTTTTTAGGTGTTCTGTGTTCTTAAAAATAGTATTAAAATAGTCAACGTGCCTATTCTTATCTGTCCCTCATCAACAGATAATGCGCAAGCTCGGCGAGCGGTTCCTTTCTTTTAGATGGTATGGCCACATCTTCCAGGCATTCAAAAGCCAGTTTAGAATAGGCAGTAACGGCATCGCGGCAGGCTGTATCGGCACCGGTGGCCGTGAAAAGGGCCAGCATTTCCTGCACCTTACCGGGCCCGTCGGCAACTAATAGCTCTTCTATACCCTTGCGCTGCCCTGCATCTGCATTTTCAAGTGCCTTTATGAGCAGGAAGGTTTTTTTATTGGCAAGTATATCTCCTCCATTTTGCTTACCCAGTTTTGTGGTATCGCCAAAGGCGTCCAGGTAATCGTCCTGCAGCTGGAAGGCAAGGCCCAGGTTCTTCCCGAATGCATAGAGCTTATTGGCATTGTCACCCAGGCCGCCACTTACAAGGGCTCCTATTTTCAGGCTACAAGCAAGCAATACCGAGGTTTTAAGGGTTATCATCCTTATGTATTCCTCCAGCGTCACATCGCTCCGTGTTTCGTAATCCATGTCCAGCTGCTGCCCCTCACACACCTCTATAGCAGTGCGGTTAAACAGGTGCAGCACCTGCGGAAGCGCTGTGGTAATATTGGCCATACTTTCATAAGCATAGATGCACGTTACATCGCCACATAAAATGCCGGCCGTAAGCCCATTGCGGGCATGTATGGTTGGGTTACCCCTCCTTAGCGGAGCCTTGTCCATTATATCGTCGTGTATCAGCGTAAAATTATGAAACAACTCTATGCCCAGCGCTGCATGCCATGCGTCTTCGCTTATCTCTGTAAATAACTCATTGGCCATCAGGCACAATACCGGCCTCACCCGCTTTCCGCCCAGCTGCAGCAGGTACTGGCAAGGCTCGTAAAGTGTATTCGGTTCTTCAGGGAAGGGTGGGTATTTACTCAGTCGTTCTTCAAATGAAGCGGCAAGTGTCTGGAAAGAGTGCATGAAATATCTTTTACTCGTTGATTTATTGTGCTAAAGTAAAGCATTGTGTCGGAAAACAGTGATGACAAAATCCCAATTTTTTAGTCACAGGCGCGCAAAAACACATATCGTCCAACTTACGAAAGAGTGATTACTTAACTCCTTTTTGCTTTATGGTTGCCCTTGGCAACGTCCGCAAAAGTGTATCGTGTGAAAAGTAATACATCGAATCGCGCGCCGCATAACTCCAAACTTCCACCTTCCCCCGGCCGCCAGCATTTTTGGTTGCAATAGTGCGCTTCTGTGGCTTTCCAAGTGCCAGTTGGCACATAGTCCGCGTCATCCCCGGCCTAACACTCCCGTGCAGCAGGGCATCAAACACTGGAGCTCCATATATTGATTTCAGGCTATCTGCTTCTCCCGGTGAATATGCAGCTCCCATTATATATTGACCATGCCAGTCGCGGCTTACCGGTTTTATTAACGTTTGCCCGTCCCTGTTCCATAGTTCTAAAGTAAATGCATACAACACCGTGTCAAAGCTAAAGTCAGTACACTTCCACTCTGCACCAGTAATAATAGCATTTCGAGTGCTACCAGAGGGTGCCACTGCGTCAGCAATAAAGGCATCAGAGAAAACAAACTTGTGCCCAATAAGCTGCTCTTTTTCCTTTGCCAGATAACCCAAATCAACAAACGGAAAGGCAGCCTCCGATCGGGCATCATAATAGTAGTATATTTTTTCAGAAGCCACTTTATCCAGCAGCACCACGTAACAGCGTCCGTTATAGAAAAAGTTATCTTCAATCCCGCGCAAGCCCCGCTTTACATATTCCCGCAGTACGTTATTGGCTTTGCCAAGTTCCCGCTCCACCTTGGTGAGCTGTTTTTGTTCATCGCGCCAGAAGTCAACATCCGGAGCCTTTTTCACTTCCAAAACAGTAAATTTTCTCCCCACATAATCGCTATAGTTTTGCCTCCACGCCGGGAAAATTATCGGTTCATGCATTATACCCTTTGCCATATCTATCGCTACACCGCTTTCATCCACGTTATAAAACCAGTTACAGCAATTGTCGCGGTCTTTTAGCGACTCTTCTTTAAAATACCATTCCTGCCCCACGTACTCAAGAACATCTTTTCCTACATAGTTCCTGCTGCTGTCAAAGCTTTTGGGTGCTATAGGCTTGTCCCTATGGGTGCTCTTTACGGCCTGCCCATTTGCCTTCTCTATAGGAAGTACAAAAAACACACACAAAATCAGCGCGAAAGCCCGCATACCGGTAGGTTTATAAATAAGGGAAAACCAAACCACAATATGATTTAGTTTTCCCCTGTTCTTTTATTGAATATTTATTTTTTTCTGCTCGTGCGGCCACCCTTTGAGGCGCCCCCTGCTTTCGGCTTATCGCCACCCCTTGGTGCCGACTTTTTACCCGCAGGCTTTGCTCCCCTCGGCGCATTTTCATTTCCCTTCAGAGCCGTTTTGCGACCAGCAGGCAACGCCTTGCCCTCAGGCAGTTCCAGCACTGCAAAATCTATCTGGCGTCGGTCCAGGTTAGTAGCAACCACCCTCACCTTCACCTTATCGCCCATCGCGAATCGAAGGCCGGTTTTCATGCCAACCAGTGCGTACTCGCTTTCCATAAACATGAAATTATCGAAGTCCATCAGCTCATGCACCGGCACCATTCCCTCGCACTTATGCTCTACAGTCTCCGCCCAAAACCCGAACGATGCAACTCCGCTTATTACTGCTTCAAAGTCATCGCCCACAAAGTCTTCCATAAACTCCACCTGCTTGTATTTGTTGGCTGCGCGCTCGCAGTCCATAGCCCGCCGCTCCTGATCAGAGCAATGCCGGCAAATGGTCTCCAGATGCTTCATAGGCTTGATATCGGCATCGAGACACTGCTGCAAAATACGGTGCACCAATACATCGGGATACCGGCGGATAGGCGATGTAAAATGACAGTAATCTTTAAATCCTAACCCATAATGGCCTGAATTATCCGTGGTATAAATAGCCTTACTCATGGTGCGGATGCCAAGCTGCTCCAGCACATGCTGCTCCGGCTTGCCGCGCACACTATCCAGCATCGCATTAAATGACTTTGCAACGCCTTCAGGGTCACTAACATCCAACTTCACCCCAAAACGCCCGGCAAACAATGAAAACACTTTCAGCTTATCCGGGTCAGGATCGTCATGCACACGGTACGGGAATGGCACCTCTGCATCTTTATATACAATGCCCGATACATATTCAGCCACTGTTCTATTGGCCAGCAGCATGAATTCTTCTATAAGCTTGTGGGCTTCCTTACTTTCTTTTATAACTATTCCTATCGGCTTGCCATTCTCATCCAGCTTAAAACGTACTTCCTGC
>CAILMA010000083.1 GCA_903835145.1 uncultured Bacteroidota bacterium | reverse complement strand
AAGTACTAACTACTTTCTACACGTGGTGACGGAAGCATTCCGTCTCCACAAAAAACACCCAAACTCACCCGCCACAGCGAGGCAGGTAACTCATAATTCATAATTCATAATTCATAATTCAAAAAAACCTACTCCCTCCTCAACCTAATCTCTACCCGCCGGTTCTTTCGTTGGTTTTCTTCCGTGTCATTGGGCGCTATCATCTTGGCCTCACCCCAGCCCTTGGCAATGATGGAAAGTTCTTCTATACCAATAGCGGTAAGCGCATGCGACACCATATTTGCACGCTTGGTGCTCAGTTCATCGTTTAGCATTGGCGTACCCGTATTGTCGGTAAAGCCATTTACATAAATCGTAAGCCCCTTATCCAGTAAAAACGGCTCAATGGCCCGCCCCAGCAATACATTGTCAGAATCCGTGAGCTCTACTTTATTAATATCAAAGTGTATCACCGCTATCAGGCTATCGAAAATAGGCTTCACATAATCCGATGGCAGCATCGAGACATTGCGCTCCAGCTGAGCCTCCGGGTGTTGCTTGTCAAATGCGAATGTGTCCATTACCTCCGTGTACCCTATCATGGTGGTATGCATGGCATACGGTATTTTTGTAGATACTGGTATCAAGAAGCTGGCATCGCCCCGGTTGCTCCTGAACTGGTAAATAGTATCACCGGTTTTAGCATTCATCAGGTATATCGTAGCAGAGTTGAGTTTAGCCTTCGAGATACTGTCAAAAACTATACCCTTCAGGTAACCCACCGGGTCGGGCGTCAGCCCCTCGGGCAGCTTGGTTTCATACAGATCAAAATTCCCGGCTGGCCCCTGCCTGTCGCTGCCAAAAATCATCTTAGTGCCATCTGTCACTATCCACTCGCTTTCCTCGTCGCAAGCCGTATTTATAGGGTAACCGAGGTTCACAGCCGTAGCCCAGGTAGTGTCATTTATACGTCGGCTTTCGTAAATGTCAGTTCCACCCATGCCCGGCCGCCCATTGCTGGTAAAAAACAGGGTTTTGTTGTCATAGCATATATATGGGGCTGTCTCGTCTCCCGCAGTGTTTATACCGGGCCCGGCATTCACAGGCAATTGCCACAGGTTATCCTCAAACTTAGAAACCCATATATCCAGCCCTCCATAGCCACCCGCGCGGTCACTCACAAAATACAGTTCCCTGTTGTCCGGCGATAGGCTCGGCATCCCTTCATAGTCTGGTGTGTTGATGGTGCCACCAAAAAACTGAGGTATGGTCCAGTTGCTGTCATAGGCTATGCGGTAGGCCATAAATAGGTCGTATCCTCCCTCAGCCCAGCCATTCTCGCTCCTGTTATCACTGCGGCAAAAAAACAGATAGTGTCCGTCGGCCGAGATAAATTGTGCCGACTCATTGTCAATGGTATTCGGCGGCGCACCCATGTTCTCACCCGCCAGCCATTCCTTGCAGGATGTATCATAGTGAGCCACATAAAAATCCTCATCCATATTCTTTACCCGGCGGGTAAAATACAAAGTAGTACTGTCAGCTGATAGCGACGGGAACACATCAGGGTACTTGCCATTGATATACGGGCCCAGCGACGCTGGTAACTGCGCCTGCGAGTTCAGCATGGCCTTTTTTATAAACAGTGCTTGTCGCCTGAGCGCGTTCCAGCCTGCTGTGTCCTTGTTATTGGCATACCGGGCAATCACTTGCAATCCGCTATCGGCCATACCGGCATAGAGCAGGCTGCGGGCAAGGGGTTTTGCAAACAGCTTGCCGCCATTAGGGCACTTTACGGAGGCCTCTGCAAATACTTTCACCGCTTCCCCAAAATGATGTTGCTCAAAATACCACTCCCCAAGCTGGCTGTAGCCCGCCGGCGACTTAGGCGCCTTAGTTATGGATCGGCTCATTTTCTTGTAAGCTACCTGCCGGTGATAATGCGACCAGTTCTTAAGTGCCGATTTATAAAATTTGTTTGCCTTCCTTGCATGCTGCGCCTGCACTGCGCCAGAGCACAGCAACAAAACAAGTACTATTACAAGTTTCAGCCGCATCAATCCGAAATATACAGCAAAAATCGAAAGGCATCCTACCGATAGCCTTAAAACACCAAATACTTTCTTAAAATATACAACCCGGAAAAACGTGAACCATTGAGCATTCAATCTCGCGCTCAGCCGCCGGCAGCGTTTAGGGTAGCCCGACAGGCCTTCAGATAACGATTATGAATTCAATCACGATTTCAACCACTCACGGGGTACAAAAAAGCCCGACAGGGCTTCTGTTTACGATTGTGCATTCAATCACCATTTCAGCCACCCGCAGGTTATGAAGAAGCCCGACAGGGCTTCACCAATAGTAGCCGTGGGTGCAAACCCACGGTTACACCACTACACCCCCACTAACGCCGAAGGTGTCGGACAATCACACAACCAGCCACCTACCAGGCTGCCTTATTGGAGCCGGTCTCTATACTGTGCACCGAGTTCCGCTCAAATTCTTCCCCGAATTTTTCTTCATATACATCGTAGGCTATAAACCCGAAAATCTCACCATCGCCTT
>CAILMA010000082.1 GCA_903835145.1 uncultured Bacteroidota bacterium | reverse complement strand
GTTAAAAAAGGCCGGACTAAAAGTTTAGCATTTATTTTGACCAGAATTATAAACTTTATTATTATTTTGCCGCTTCTTATTGTACTTCCTTCTTGAAAAAAATTGTAATAATACCGACCTATAACGAAAAAGAGAACATCGAAAAAATAATCCGAAAGGTAATTTCTTTGCATGGAGGCTACCATCTGCTTATTGTAGATGATGGCTCGCCCGATGGCACTGGAAATATTATTAAAACCCTTCAAAAAGTATTCCCTGCCGAATTGCACCTCATGGAGCGCAAGGGTAAAATGGGCCTTGGTACTGCCTACATTGCCGGCTTTAAATGGGCTTTGGAAAAGGGTTACGAATACATTTTCGAAATGGATGCCGATTTTTCTCATAAGCCCGACGACCTCGAGCGCCTTTATGCCGCATGCAGCGATGGGGCCGATCTGGTTGTTGGTTCACGCTATACAAAGGGAGGCAAAGTTGTTAACTGGCCGTTTGACCGTAAAATGATATCGAAAGGCGGCGCGTTTTATACGAAAATGATAACCTGGATGCCTGTGAATGACCCTACAGCCGGATTTGTTTGTTACAGCCGCAAGGTGCTGAGCACTATTCCGCTTGATAAGGTGCATTTTATTGGTTATGCGTTCCAGATTGAAATGAAATACAGGGCCTGGAAACTGGGCTTCAAAATAAAGGAAGTGCCTATTGTATTTGAAGACCGGAAAGAAGGTGTTTCAAAAATGAGCGGTGGCATCATTAAAGAAGCTATGTATGGTGTGTGGAAGATGAGAGGCTTTCATAAACGAGAAAATAATCTTTAAGATATTAATTTTATAACCCTGCCGTTCTCCGGCGGGGTTTTTAATACCAATGAGCTGCCAAGTCTATTGCTGCTAACAAGCTGCTAACATTGCGAATAAGCCCAATGCCTGCGTGTTTTTAATACCAGTACCTTTGTTGCATGATCAGCAGGCAAAAATTCGTTTTGGGCATTTCTTTGCTTTGCCTGCTATTTGAAAAAAATAACCGTTTAGCCGCCCAAACAAAGGATACCCTTAAAGAAGCCAGCATAACGGGTAAAAAAATAGTCTCAGGCGACCTGAAGTTGAATGAATTTGCACCGGGGGAATACTCCATGCAAATAGACAGCACAACGCTGAAACAATATAAGATGCAAAACCTGAGCACCCTGCTCACCCAGCAAACACCGGTTTTTGTAAAATCTTACAGCTTCAACGGATTGGCTACACTTAATTTCCGGGGTGCTTCGGCAGCTCAATCGCAGGTCTACTGGAATGGGGTGCCTATTCAAAATGCGGCATTGGGTGTGGCAGATATAAGTACATTGCCTGTATTGTTCCTATCAAAAGTGAACCTCGTTTACGGCGGCTCAGCTGCATTATGGGGCAGTGGCAATGTGGGTGGGGCTTTGTTGCTGGAAGAGGCTAAACCTTTTTTTGACAGCGGCCGCAAGGCACTCAGCGTGAGTCTTGCAGCAGGAAGTTACAGCCAATATTCGGCTGGGTTAGAAGCAATGCTGAGCACAAAAAAATGGTACTTTTCGCTTAAAGGAC
>CAILMA010000081.1 GCA_903835145.1 uncultured Bacteroidota bacterium | reverse complement strand
GCTGTAGTAAGAATTAAGAAGTTTTATGCCGATAAAGGCTATGGCCGCGTGAAAGTAACGGTAACAGAGAAAAATGACACCAATGGTGTGAATAAAGTGGCCCTTATCTTCACGATAGATAAAGGCAGCAAAACGCACATTAATCAGATCAATATTATAGGGGAAAAAGTCGCCAATGAGAACCGGCTCAAACATACGCTGAAAGGTACAAAGGAAATGACGCGTATTACCTTGCATCCTGATGCAGAAAAGACTGCTTATGAAGTTCCGAAAAGGTCGTTCAAAAAGTATGTTGATGCCCGTGGCTACCTTTACCCTTCGGTAACACTTGATGCACTGGAGCCTTATTTCCGCTTTTCTTTATCGTCTTCCAAGTTCAATCAAAGCAAGTTTGACGAAGACAAGGCATCTATGGTGAGCTATATGAACACGCTTGGTTTTCGCGATGCTGCCGTCGTTTCTGATACGGTTTATCCGGTAGCAAATGGCAACATCAACATTGACATAAAAGTAAGCGAAGGGCACAAATATTACTTCGGAGATATCACCTGGAAGGGCAACACAAAATATTCTTCCGAGGTGCTTTCAAAAGTACTTGCAATTAAGAAAGGCGACACTTACAATCAGCAGTTGCTGGAAACCCGCATGGGTCGTCAACTGAGCCCAGAAGGTGGTGAAGATGTGTACAGTATGTACATGGATGATGGGTATCTCTTCTTCAATATAGATGCGGTTGAAATCGCGATCAATAACGATACCATCAATTACGAAATGCGCATCACTGAAGGTACACAGGCTACCATCAGGGATATCTCTATTTATGGTAACGACCGCACCAATGATCACGTTATCCGCAGGGAGTTACGCACATTACCTGGCGATAAGTTCAGCAGGTCGTTGCTCATCCGCTCACAGCGCCAGATAGCACAGTTGGGTTACTTCGATCAGGAAAAAATAGGCATTCAACCAAAACCACACCCTGAAGATGGTACCGTGGATATTGATTATACCGTGGTTGAAAAATCGAGCGATCAGTTGCAGCTTTCAGCTGGCTTTGGCGGCGGTGTAAACTTTTATGGTACCCTCGGTGTTACCTTCAACAACTTTGCAATCCGCAACATCCTCCATCCACGCAAGTGGGACCCACTTCCAGTAGGGGATGGACAGAAGTTTTCTATCAACTACTCTTCAAACGGGGCGTATTACAACTCGCTGTCTTCTTCCTTTACTGAGCCATGGCTTGGTGGTAAAAAACCTAACTCGTTTACAACCAACTTCGTTTACAGTAAGTATTCGTCTGCACCTGTTGGTACCAACCCGAACGCAGCCTTTTTGCGTATGACAGGTGGTGGTGTATCTATGGGTAAAAGGCTCAATTGGCCGGATGACTTCTTCGTTTTCAACTACGGTATCTTCTATAACAACTACCGCCTGGTGAACTATGCGCTTACAAGCGATTTCAACAATGGTTTTGCTAATGACCTTCACTTTAAGTTCGTCTTGTCGAGAAACAACATTGATCAGCCTCTTTACCCGAGAAGTGGTTCCAATGTTTCGTTTACCTTACAGATAACACCGCCTTATAGTGCCTTCTCAGGTAACAATTTCGCAGGCGAAACATCGGATCAGAAATTTAAATGGATTGAATACCACAAATATAAATTCAACGCCGATTTCTACCAGAAAGTTGCCGGCAACCTTGTGTTGAGAATGGCGTCTAAATTTGGCTTCCTTGGTTATTATAACAAAGACATCGGCTTCTCTCCATTTGAGCGCTTTCAGTTAGGTGGCGATGGCCTTTCTGGTTATTCCTACTTCATTGGTAAGGATATCGTTTCACAGAGGGGTTACGATGTTTATGCTTCGGCAGCAACCATTTACAACAAGTACACCATGGAGTTGAGGTATCCGTTCTCCTTGCAGCCTACGGCTACTATTTATGGTATCATGTTTTGCGATGCAGCCAATGCATGGGACAACTTTCAGCAGTTCAATCCATTTAAGCTCAATAGGGACGTTGGTCTGGGTATTCGTTTGTACTTGCCTATGTTTGGTTTGCTTGGTCTTGATTACGGTATTGGTGTTGATAAATACAACCCTGCAGGCGGCACAACAAGTTTCTCTGACCTTGGCAAGTTTACCTTTATGCTTGGTTTTGAGCCGGAATAATGGTTCTTTATACT
>CAILMA010000080.1 GCA_903835145.1 uncultured Bacteroidota bacterium | reverse complement strand
GCATTAGTTCACAATTTGGCAAATATTTAACCGCCGAGTAGGCAAGCGGGAGTTTCACCCGCAAGCCTCTCACAGATCCGTACGTGATAGTCTCCCATCATACGGCTCGTGTCATTCTTTAATAATTCTAACAATACTTCGTTTGCCAGTGGTAGAACATTGTTGGGTGTTGCTTTCTTAGTTCTTTTAGTTTAGCGATTGCTTTCATTATACCTGTTATCTTGTATTTGACACGCACCCACTTTATTAATCGATGTTCTAAGACCAACAATGTCCTTCTCATTGCTCTTTTTGAGTAGCTGCCATAGTAGTTTATCCATCCTCTCAGTTTGCTGTTTAACTTGCCCGCTATTGCAGTTATTTCTATCGACGTATCTCTCCATCTGACTGCCGTTCTTATCTCTTCTTTTATCCTGGTTTGATTGTCTTTACTGATTTCTGCTGTATAGGCAAGGTAGAGGTTTGTTTCCCCGTTGTAACTTTTACTGCTCCTTGGCTGGAAGCTGTAACCCAAAAAATCAAACTGAACTTGTTCGTACTTCTGTTTCCTCTTGTAATCTTTGCAATACACTATTTTCGTCTTTTTCTCATTCAATCTCAGCTTTACCGCACTCAGCCTTTCCTTTATTTCTTGCAGTACCTGCTCCGTTTCTGCTTTTGTACGGCAATGGATGACCATATCATCTGCATAGCGGGCAAAACTAATTTCGGGGTGCTTGAGCTCAAGCCATTTATCTAATGCAAAATGCAAAAATATGTTCGCCAGTAACGGACTGATTACCCCTCCTTGTGGGGTGCCTTGTCCGCTCCTGTCCAGAAACGTACCGTCCGGTTGTTCTATTTTCATCTCCAGCCAACGCTTAACATACATCTTTACCCAGCTTTCTTCTATCATAGCTTCCACGCCTTTCATCATCAGTTCGTGATCGATTTCATCGAAAAATTTCGATATATCCAAGTCTATTACCCAAGCATAATCTTTACAATTTTGCCTTACTTGTTCTATCGCTTCCTTACCGCTTCTAAGCGGCCGATATCCATACGAACTTTTATGAAAGTGCTTGTCTATGCGCTCTTCCATGTAGTCCTTAACTACGCATTGGGCTATCCTATCTCGCAAGGTAGGTATGCCTAACTTACGCATAGTCCCGTCCTTCTTAGGTATTTCTACTGTCCGTACAGATGACGGATAGTAGCTCCCTGAACTCAAACGATTCCAGATTACATAAAGATTACCGTCCAGATTCTTTTCGAAGTCTGTCCAGCTCTCTTTATCTACTCCTACTGCTTTACCTCCTTTCCGTACTTTATGGTAAGCATCTATTACCATGAGCCTCGTGATTGGTATTGTTCTAACTACGTGTTCATCCACTTAATCTTCCTCTTTTACAAGTTGTCAAATATTTTGTTCACTTAAATGACCGAAGCCCTTCGCTGGTTTCCGCTTTCACGGAACGTCAACACTACTATGGCTTTGTCCGACTACCAGTTGCACATCAATGCTTTGGTGTGTGGTCAACTGGTTCTCCCAAGTTCCATATTCAAGCCTACAATAGAGTTCATGCCGCCTGCATAACGGTAGGCGTACACCCAGTAAACAGGTAACCGGTGTACTCTTAACATCCCCTTTGCACGGGATGGTTTTGCCTGACATCTTAGCGTTTCGTTACTTCGTCGGTCGGTTTGCTTTCGCTCATCTCCTCTATGTTTACCTGCTGCTTTTAAACAGCTTTTCCCTGTCCGTTCAATACCGATATTTTACAACATGAGCACCGCTGGGTGGTTTGATGGCTCCCCCTGTAGAGCGCCACCGATGGATCAGACAATACTAAGTCCCCCATCATCTTGAATACAGCATGTAAAAGATCTTCTTTTACTTCATGGCACAAGCAAAGTGCGCAAAGCAAAGCGCAAAGAAGGCGCAAAGGATATGAGTTGTATTTGCGTCCTTTTTTGAGACCGCAATGAAATTGAATTTAAATGAACCTCTGCGTTCCTTTGTGTACACATCGCGATCTTTGCGGTTAACCTTCTTCGTTCTGGCTGGTCCGGTTTAGGTTTTTTACTCCGATTGGAGGGTTAACACAGTCCACGAGAAGCCAGACAATAGGCCTCCTGTGGACTGTGTTAGTTTTATCGTGGAATTTTGGCTAAAGTTGTTTTTTGACGAAAGAACTCACAGCGTTACGATAAACTCTGAGCCTTCATTTTCCTTACTTTTTACTTGTATGCTGCCACCGAAGGATTCTATTTGGGCCTTGGTAATAAAGAGACCTACGCCCTTACTATCGTGGCCGGGGTGGAATACCTGATTGAGCTTGAATATTTTTCCGCCGTGTTTTTCGAGGTTTATGCCGAGGCCGTTGTCTCTTACTGAGATAAGCACTCTGTCATCTACGCTATAAGCTGAAATGAGAATCACGGGTACGCGGTCGGGCTTGGAGTACTTGAGTGCGTTGCTGATAAGGTTGTAAAAGATGCTTTCCAGGAACACTTTCGGGTACCTTATAAATGGGATCTCCACATTTACTTTTATGACCGCATTTTTCTCGTAGATGGTGCTATTGAGCTGATTGAGTATTTCATGCACTATGTTTTGTGTATCGCACTCATCATACGGTATGCTTTTGTTCATGCTTATCTGCACCACGTCCATAAGCGTATTGAGGCTGCCGAGCAGGGAG
>CAILMA010000079.1 GCA_903835145.1 uncultured Bacteroidota bacterium | reverse complement strand
CGTATCATTTTTATAATGTTGAGCTCGGTATCATACATACTAAGTGCCAGCATCTTTACTCCTGGCCAGTTCTTTTTAATTGCTGCGGCAGTTTCGTATCCGTTCATCTCCGGCATATTAATATCCAGAATACACACATCCGGAAGTGCCGGTGCCACTCTCATTTGGTCTAACAAGTCTTTGCCGTTAACGGCCTCCATTACAATGGAGAAATTATCAAACTTTGAAAGAATCTCAGCTACTCCTTTTCTGAGGATGGCATGGTCATCAGCAAGTGCAATATTGATCATACATCACAAATATTATGGTTGGTCAAAAACGAAGCCTTATGCGACACCATTTATCATGGGCAGGGTTGCATCAATGTTAATCAGAAGCGATATAGTTGTGCCTTTGCATTTTGCAGAAACTATACTCAACTCCCCTTGTAGCAAGTCAGCACGCACCTGCATATTATTGAGACCTAAGCCAGTGAAAGTCGAACTTGCGTCGTCAAACCCTGAGCCATTGTCAGTTATCTTTACTTTAAAACTTTTAGGCCCGTAATAGAGATAAATATCGATGGCTGTGGGCGCACCGTGCTTAATAGCATTAGCTGTTGCCTCCTGTACTATCCTGAACACCATAAGTTCGCGCTCGTTACCCAGCGGATATTCATCTCCTTCTATATGCAAGCTGCAATTAAGCTCTTTTGCTGAGCAAATGTAGTCGAAGTCCTTCTGTATAGCAGCTGGCAGCCCTGCTGCATCTACATAGGCACTATTCAGTGTATGACTCACATTACGCAGGTCGGCAATGGCCTTACCCAGTAAGTCGGTACACACTGTTGCTTTTGTGACAATATCCAGTTCAAGGCTGCTGCTTTTTATGTTGTAGAGTTGCATTTTAACTATGCTGAGCAACTGACCGATATTGTCGTGTATTTCTTCGCTGAAATATTTGAACGATTGCTCCTGCACCTCGAGGCGACTTTGAAGCAATTGGTTCTGATAAGTGTTTTCCATGGCTTGTTTTTCTAAACGGTGTTCGTAGCGTTTCTTCTTGTAGGTAATTAAGAAAATTATAAGGGTGAAGGTCAATATCATTAAAATCAATGTCCCGATTATGAAAACAGACATAAAGCTTATCCTATTCATAATTTTTGCATTTTAGTATACAAAAGCATAGTAAAACCAATCCCAAGGTATGCTGCGATATTTATATAAATCTGAATGCATTGGGCCAGATTAATGGCAGCCTGATCTTTCGACAATACAGGCAATAATGCCCAAAAAAAGAAGGTACCAACGTACAAAACAAACAAAGATGTAGTGAACCAAAAATGAGGATAGGTAACAACATTTGTTATTTCTTCATTTATAAACATTCTGTACAACGCATAGGCCGACATAAGAATTACAAAAAAGCTTTCGCAAATAAGGACATTACTATTTAATTGGAGTATAGACTGGAAACGCAAATTTATCAGACCAATGGCCAAAATGACAACCGCATTTCCCCAAATGTATTTTTTATAATTTTTGGGTTTGATTATAGGGCACCTCTAAAAACTAAAAGGACATAAAAAGTGCT
>CAILMA010000078.1 GCA_903835145.1 uncultured Bacteroidota bacterium | reverse complement strand
GCGCCAACTTGTTCTATAATAGCTTTAATGGCGGCAGTCAGTTCTTCAGCAGTCATTTGTGCTGGCAGGAATTTTTCAATTATCCCGAGCTCATCTCTTTCTTTAGCCGCAAGGTCTTCCCTGTTTTGTTTTACATAAATGTCGAGGGAGTCCCGGCGTTGTTTGGCCATTTTCTGCAAAAGTTTGGTTTCGGTTGCTTCGGTGAGTACATCGGCCGCACCTTCTGCTGTTTTTTCAATGATGATTGCTGCCTTAATTGCACGCAAAGACCGCAGTGCTACTTCATCTTTAGCCTTCATTGCAATCTTCAATTCGTCCATTATTCTTGTTTCGAGCGACATGTTGTTTTGTTTTTTAAGTTATTTGTTGTTTTTTAACGAAGCCCAACTTTTCTGCTATTGCTGCGGCTGGTTTTCGAGGGCTGCCGTGGCTTTTTTCAGAAATTCTTTTGCAAAATCTTTCATCTCTTTTGCCAGTTCACCATTCCTGGTTGCACGCAAGTAAGACTCTGCCATACCACACATGGACTGGAAGAAGAAATCGTTCATTTCGTCCACCATCATTTTGCCGGTCCATAGGTCTATACGCATTGCCTCTTTAGCGCTGCCGTCCCAAAGGCCGAGCATGATAGCTTTTGCTTTTTGGGGTTCATCAATACCGCCGCCGGGTGCTGTCCATTCTATAGTTTCCGGCATTTTGTCTTCGGCGAGTGTAACCCGTATTGTTATATCAGAAGTCATTGTAAAAAATAAAACGTAAAAAATAAGTTTAAAACGAAGTTGCAAAATTAGGCCGATAAATTGACAAATTGATATGCCCGCGTAGGGCAAAAATGCACGGCTTGTTTCAGTTTATTATCTGCTGGTATTACTTTTGGCAAATAATACACATTATGAGAGTTGTAATTCAGCGGGTGAGTGAGGCCAGCGTGACTATTGATGGCGTTTTAAAATCTGCCATCGGGCATGGCTTTATGCTGCTATTGGGTATTGAAACGGAGGACGAAAGGGAAGATGCGGAGTGGCTTTGTAATAAAATCAGTCTGCTCAGGGTTTTCGCCGATGAAAATGGCCAGATGAATAAAGACATAAAAGAAGTTGATGGAGAGATATTGGTTGTTTCTCAGTTCACGCTGCACGCACAGTATAAAAAGGGAAACCGGCCGTCGTTCATCAAGGCAGCGCGGCCAGAACAAGCGATTCCGCTCTACGAATTTTTCATTGCCTGCATGAGCGAAAAAATGGGAAAACAGGCACTGACTGGCACATTTGGGGCAGATATGAAAGTAGCCCTGGTGAACGATGGCCCTGTAACAATATTGATGGACAGCAGGAACCGGGAGTGAGTTTTTTAGTCTATTCTCCTTCCCAACTCATCTCTATGCCGCTGTAGTTCATCACTGCCAAATTCGTCATTAGGTAAAATACCCATGATGCCCTCGGGCAATTTGTCCCGATGCACTGGCTTATTCAGGTCAATTTTAATTTCTTCGGAAGCATACACCAAAATCTCGATTTCCTTGCCTACATAGTCAAGTGGTATCTCGATAGATACTGTTGTGGAACCGGGTTTTAACTTGTTGCGCACCATAAAGCAGGTATTGTTTTGGAAATCAATATACGGGCAATATACAAACTTTCTAATTGTTTAATCTTTAATGGACAGTTTTACGAGATAAAATTCTGTCATTTTATATGTTGTACATGTGTATAATATTGAATGGTAATAGTTTGCTTCTTCTGTGTAAAATTTATGAGTTTAAACAAAATTATTTTTGGAAATCGTTTTTATTATCCCGTACTTTTGCGTCCTAAAAATTCCCAACTTATTTAAAAATGAAAAAAACCTTCTGTTTCTTACCGGCCGGCCGCACTTTGGTTGAGCATTCTGGTACAGGTTTTTTTGCTGTTCCTGAGCGAACAGTTTTTTCTTACAAGCACGTGTCCTTCTGGGTCAGACGTTGAGACTGGTTTTACGAACTGTTAATACTTTGCCTGGGTTAAACCGGGTAGTTAACTTTTATGTCTCTATAATAACATGCGCGTGCATGTGATTTCCTGATTTTATTTAATGTTCAAAAATGAACCAAGGTTTTAAGGTGCTCGTTGCCAACGAGACCCACAGTCCTTTTGCTGAAGAAATCTGCCTTGAGATGGCAGAATCTGCAAAAGCAAGAGGAACAGGGATTGCAAAGCGCAATCCTGAATATTTATGTGAAAAAATGGCGACAGGCAAGGCTGTTATTGCCTTCGCTCCCGATGGGAAGTGGGCGGGTTTCTGCTATATTGAATGCGTGGATGGCACAGTCCGGTGTGGGTCAAGTATCATTCAGTTCTGTTATGGCGGCGATGGTGGGGACCCCAGCACCGATGTGAGGGTGTCCACAAACGCAGCGGAGCTTGACCTAGCGGCG
>CAILMA010000077.1 GCA_903835145.1 uncultured Bacteroidota bacterium | reverse complement strand
CTCCATGCCCAGGTCTTGTTTCTGGTTAAAGTAGTAACCGAGCCGGTAGTTATACTGGGGAATGGTAAGTGCTTGTTTAAAAATGCTTTTGTTGTTCCAGCCCATGTGGTCAACGCCACGCACTGATACCAGATCGTAATTATTGTTCAGTGCACCCTGAGAAACGTGTACTGTGGAGGGTGTGTACCACTCCTGGTTGTAGCCCCAGCTGAAATACAGTGCGCCCTTCCTGTGTTTTTTTGCTGGTTTTGTGGTTTGTGCGCTTGCGGTGAGGAATGATGTTGCAGTAAAGCAAAGTGCCAATAAAATGCAGCTATTTTTAAGTTTCATTTCAGATTTTGATAATGAGGGGCAAAATTAGGGGATTTCGCGCTGGTGCAGCAAAAAAAGTGTTGATGACAACAATTGACAAAGCGTGATTTTGGTCCTGAATTTTTACCGGGCTTTTCCTTTTGAATCCCCCGATGGTCCATGACCGGTATGTGTTTTACTGCTCTACTGGGAAAAGTTCATTTTTAGGGCGGTAAAAAAGGAGCAGACCCATGCCGGTTAAAAACAGGATAACCGATATTAATTCTGCCTGGGTGGGTTGCACGAAGCCGAAGTCATATTTTGAATTGACCCTGATCAGCTCCACAAAAAAACGCTCGACGCCAGCCAGCACCAGATAAAGGCCGAACATATGGAGGGGATACTTCATTTTTTTGCGTAGTGCCCACATGAGCCCGAAAAGCAATATGCCGAGTGTAGCTTCATATATTGGTGTCGGGAATACGCTTATGGGTAGTACGGTGCAGTATTCTCCCTTGCAATCGCTGATAGGTATACCCTCGAAGCCCACATTGTGGGGGTAATTCATTGCAACCAGCCAGCGCGGCACACCGGCAGGAGCAGGGAAGCTGATGCCCGGGGTATTGCGGGAAAAATCGTGGATGAACTGGGCATCAGCTGGTGTTGCGGCTTTTAATGATGCATCGGCCTGAGTGACATAGGCAGTATTATTGATGCCCCAGTCGCCATCGCCGGAAAACTGGCAGCCAAGGCGGCCAATGCCATAAGCGAGCATAATGGCAGGTGCCGCGGCATCGCAGAGGTGTTTGAAGGGTATTTTGAATTTGCGGGTGTAGTAATAAAGAACGAGGGTAGCAACTATGAAACCGCCATAAAAGGTGAGTCCGCTGCGCGAAAAAAGGCTTCCGATCGGGTCCCGGACAAAATCGCTCCAGGTTTCGAGTGCATTAAATATTTTGGCACCAATGATACCGCCTATTGCTGCGCCGAAGACAATCTCGGTAATGAGCATGTGCGGGTACATGAGTGTTTCCTTCATGCCTGAAGCCGGAGCATCCTCGCCGGGCTTGCTTTTCACCTTTACCAGTTTGATAAAGGGCTTCATCAAGCCCAGTTTTTCCTTTCGTTTTAGTTCGGATGTTGTAGCTTTCGCTGCAGCTATGAAAGAAAGCGCAACAAAAAAACCGAATGTTTTAAATATGCCGAGCCATGATGGCATATCGTGCTGAAACAATGCCTGCAGCAAGTACTGGAAATCAGGATACATGGTGTAAAAGTAAGTCTATACATTGATAAGTGAGAGATTTTTGGAACCTTAACCTTACGCTAAGTTTTTTCTCAAACAGGTTGCGGCGGGAATTGCTGGGTGGCGGACTGTTTTTCAGGATGAACTATTGAAAACAAGGCCCTTGAAGGCAGATTTTGTTATATTATTATGTTGGTGTGGCTTTTATTTGAATAACGGGAGCCTTTTTTTACTTTTGCACCATGAAAGTATTTGTTCATACTTTGTTTTTATTATTTGTTTTTTCGTTAACATTTGGGCAGCCGAGTGGTTTAAGTAATCGTTCTTTTTCATCAAAGTTTGCATACGTAGATTCCCTGAGAGATATAGAGAAAAATATGAGTGCCGCTAATTTTTTACCGATACTGGAGCAAGCAGAAAAATGGGTCGCGAGAAACAAGGATATAGAACTGGAGACAGAATTGAAATTGTTAAGGATAAAGTTTGACCTGAACCGCAAAGCAACGACGCCGGATATAAATGAACTGGCCTATGCAGATTTGCTTGCCGTGGCGCAGGAGCATGATTTGAAGTTTCTGGAAGCAGATATATGCCAGCAATGGGGCGATTTTTATGGTGAAACGGGGCGGCAGTATCATGGCTTTGAGCGTTTTTTGGCTGCTTATACCATTTATTCTGAGTTTTCAACTAAAGATTTTCCTCCCAAGGAGCATTATCTGTTTGCGCTTGGGAGTACCTATTATAGGTATGGCGACAATGAGAACGCAATCAAGTACATAAAGCAGGCTATTTCTGTTCCTGATTTTAACCTTCGTAAGAGTTATACCGAATTTAATTCCATAGGTCTGAGCTATCGTAATATGGGAAAGTATGATAGTGCGTTGTGGTATTTCGGGGAGATGCAGCGGGTAGCTACTGCTAACAAAGACTCGGAGTGGTCGGGCATAGTATCCGGCAATATCGGCATCACCTACTATTATCAACACCGGTTTGACCTGGCGAAGCCACTCATTGAGAAAGACATAGCGGCCAGCATGCGGCACCACGTGGTAAAGAATGCGGTAGGGTCTATGCTTATTCTTGGTTCCTTGTATTTTCAGGAGCAGGAATACGCTAAGGCTGAGCAAGTTGTAAGTAATGCGCTTGTGCTAAGCCAGCAGAAGGGCTTTTGGGATGATTATGTGATGAAGGAGAAGTTATTCACACAACTATTTAAGATATATGCTGCTAAGGGAAATCCGGTACTTGCCACACAATATGCCGACAGCGCACTTGTAGCTAAGGACAGCAACAACGAACGTAACAATGCATTGAAATTTGCGAAGTCTCAGGAGAAGATGGACCTGATACAGCGCGGGCTGGCCGAGAAGCAGCTTCAAAACCAGCGTAAGATTAATTTTTTCTTGGGGACGGTGTCGGTGCTGCTGCTTATAATAGGGATACTTGCCTATATGAGCCAGCGAGTGACAGCCGGGCTGAACAAGCAAATCATAAGTCAGAAGCAGGAACTTGAGAAGCTCAATGACGTAAAGGACAGGATATTCAGCGTTATCAGTCATGACATGCGAGCACCTATCAATTCACTCATAGCTTTTACTCATTTGCTGGAAGGAGGGAAGATAGGACCCGAGAAAATGGCCGCCTATGCTGACTCGCTGAAGAACAGCCTAAGGTATACATCGGGCCTAATGGAAAACCTGCTGAGCTGGGCGCGCACGCAGATGCAAGGTTACAGCCAGGTGCCACAGACCTTTGACCTACAGGTTGTTGCTGCTCAGGTAGCAGAGCTGTTGCAGCCAGATGCTGCGAAGAAAGGCGTGGCAATAGTAAATGAAGTGCCGCTGAAAATGGCCCTTTATGCCGATATAAACATGACCTCACTACTTATAAGAAATCTTGTGAGCAATGCAGTGAAGTACACCGGAAGCGGGGGGCAAGTGACTGTAAAGGCATTGCCGGGCACAAATAATGAACTACAAATAATAGTTGCGGATACAGGAATAGGCATACCAGCGCAGCTGGTGGCCGAATTTAACAACAGCACACGCATACAACCGCTGGATAGCACCCCCGGCACCGCCAATGAAAAGGGCACAGGGCTTGGGCTCATGCTTTGCAAGACCTTTGCGGGCATGATGAATGGCAAGATAATACTTGCAAGTGAAGTGGGGAAGGGCAGTATTTTTACAGTAGAACTACCCTCCGGGAAACAAAATTCCTGATTTTAGGAACAATGACGAAATAAATCCCACGGTCTGCCTTGCTCTCTATTTCGCAAGGTGGCGGGTCACTATTTTTTTATTCACCACTTTATCGAGCAATGTGAGCCGGTATGATGGGCTAAGCGACAGCAGGTGCTTGCCGGCAATGGTAAGTTCATCGTTACTGATGGCGCTAATGTGGTTGTGGTTGATGATGTATTGTTTGTGAATCCTGCTGAAAAACTCGGGAGGCAGTTGCTGCTCCAGATTTTTGAGGCTTACCAGTGTAATGTGCTTTTTATCCTGCAGGGTGAAAATCTTGGAAAAGTCGCCCATACTTTCGATATAGGCTACATCTTCAAAATGAAGTTTGACGAGGTCGTTGGACTCGCGGATGAAGAAATAGTTGTCTTTTTCCAGCGTGGTAGCTCCCTGAGTTGCAGGGGGGGCAGATTTAAGATCGAGGTACTCGATAGCTTTGTTCGCGGATTTGAGCAGCCGTTCGAATGTCGCAGGTTTTACTATAAAGTCAATTACATCGAGGTTATAACTTTCTACAGCATACTCAGAATGGCTGGATACGAATATAAAAACCGGTGCTTTCTTGAGGGTTTTCAGGAAGTTGATGCCGTTAAGTACCGGCATATCGATATCAGAGAAAACGACATCAATATCCTGCGCGGAAACTACCTGTTGTGCCTCAAACCCATCTTTACACGTTGCGACTATTTCGAACTGCGGAAGTTTAGACAGGTGCATTTCCAGGAGGTCCCGGTCAATGATGTTATCGTCTGCTATGATACATTTAATTTTGTTCATTGTTTTCGGTTGGTTTTAGGAGCGTGGTGCTGCAAATTTAATCACTGTTCCGTTTTTTGAAGTATTAAAGGCTTGTTATTTAATGAAAGATGGCTGGTTTGGGTAGCGTCTTTTTGCTGCCATTTACCTGTGCTGCGGCATGAGGTATTGATATTTTTAAAATTACAGAACATTTTAAGCCACTTTCTGGTACCTCTTTTCTACTGATTAATTGTTTCATCTACTAATTCGGGTACTTCGTCTACTTCTTAAAAAACGGCTGTTTTAGAGGGCTAATTTTGGATTCAACAAGGGGGTACTGAGCATCAGCTCCTTGCATTGAAAGTTGAAATTAAAAATTTAGTTATGAGACAAGCACTTAAGTTTTTCGGTTTTGCAGTTGCACTGTTCGTTTCGGTTTCGGCGGGTGCCCAGGTTGGCATTGGTATTACAACGCCAAACTCGAGTGCCCAGCTTGACATTACTGCCACTGGCAAGGGGCTGTTGGTGCCAAGGATGACGCTGGCCAACCGGCCATCAAGTCCTGCAACAGGGTTGATCATCTACCAGACAGATGGCACTTCAGGATTTTATTATTACGATGGTAGTGCATGGAAAATGATCAGCAATACAACTTCAGCCTCATCAGCGTTTAACGATACTTTGTTGGCTAATTTATATACAAATGGCTACAAGATAACCCCCGATGGCACAACTGGGTTACTGCTCAGTTCAAATGGCAATTCGGCTATGGGCTCTTCGTCTTATGCCAGCGGTCTCGAAAGTTTAGCGGCAGGTCTTCAGGACACTGCTTCGGGTACTCAGGCCTTTGCATTCGGGGCATCCAGTAAATCTACCGGTACCCAGGCTGTAACTATGGGATATGGGTGCAAGGCAACGGGCAATCAGGGTTTTTCGCAAGGATACCAAACGACTGCCAGTGGCGGTGCGTCTGTTTCTTTAGGCGTTTATACAACGGCAAGCGGTACGGGTAGTTTTGCAGCGGGTTACAGTAATACGGCAAGCGGGATAGGCTCTTCTGCGCTTGGGCAAAGTGCTACAGCATCCGGGCAACAGTCTTTCGCTGCTGGTAACTATGTTGTTGCATCTGGGAATAATTCAGTAGCTCTTGGTCGGAATGCATCAAGCAACAACAAACCTGGTTCTTTTATTTTTGCCGATACTTCCTCGACGACCACCAACAACGATGCAGCAAACCAAATGATGATGCGGTTTACGGGAGGCTACAAACTTTACAGTAATACCGGGCTAACTCAGGGCATGACCCTCACGACAAGCGGGGGGACTGCATTTGGCGGCTCTTGCTATGCCAGTGGCAATCAATCAGTGGCCGGTGGTAACCTGGATACAGCGTCCGGCAATCAAAGTGTGGCTCTGGGTAGTTCCAACAAATCGTCAGGTGGAATTAGCGTAGCGATAGGCAGTAGCAATACATCATCAAGCAATAGTTCGGTGAGTATTGGTAGCGGCAATACTTCATCGGGTAATGCAAGTATTGCTGCTGGTTACAACAATACTGCATCAGGCTGGGGCGCATTGGCGTCGGGCTTATACAACACTGCGAGCAATACTGGTAGTATCGCTTTAGGGAGCAGCAATACTGCAAGCGGGCAATACTCGTTTGCTATGGGGCACCAGGTACAGGCCACTGGTACTAACTCTACAGCCATTGGTTATAACGTATGTACAAATAGCAAAACGGGTTCGTTTATATTCGGCGACACAACTGCCTCTTCTGTGACTAATAACGACGCTGTCAACCAAATGATGATGCGTTTTGCAGGAGGATATAAACTTTATACAAATTCAGGTCTGACAACCGGTATAACCCTGAGTTCTGCCGGTGTGCTTGATTACGTGAGCAATGTAGAGGGCAGTTATGATTCCCGGTCGCTTACGGACAAACACTATGTGGATAGCGTAGCATCGGCTGCTGGCACCCGTGCTGCGTTTAATGATACACTTACGCGCAACCTGTATACCAGCGGATATATGGTGACGGCTGATGGCAGTACTGGAATAAAAATGTATAGCAATGGAATATTGGTGGATACAGGCACTGTTGGGAGTGGAAGTGACCTCACTGTTTCTGGCGCAGGTACAAGAATGATATGGTATCCCAAAAATGCTGCGTTCAGAGCGGGTGGAGTTACTGGTTCAAGCTGGGATAACAGCAATATTGGGAGTTATTCTGCGGCATTTGGTGGAGACAACAAGGCAAGTGGCGGCTATTCGACAGGTCTTGGGCAAGGTAATACTGTAAGTGGCGGCTATTCAATAGCTGGCGGCTTTGAAAATACCTCGAGCGGTACTGCATCAATAGCGCTGGGTGTCTATACTAATGCCAGCAGCAGTGGCAGTGTTGCGCTGGGCTATTCATCGACAGCAAGCGGACAAGGTGCGGTTGCATTAGGCCAAAATGCTAATGCTTCTGGAAGTCAGGCGATAGCCGCTGGCAACAATGTTTATGCCAATGGAAATAACTCGGTGGCTATTGGTGATCACGTATCAACAAATGGTATGACTGGCTCCTTCATTTTTGGTGACACATGCAATACCCTCGCGCGTAATGATGCAAATAATGAGCTGTTGACGCGGTTTGTGGGAGGTTATAAATTTTATACAAACTCGGCCCTCACGACAGGACTTACGCTTAGTCCGGCAGGTGTGCTTGATTATGTAAGCAATGTAGAGGGCAGTTATGACTCCCGGTCGCTTACGGACAAACATTATGTAGATAGCGTAGCATCGGCTGCTGGCAGTAGTGCTGCATTTAACGATACACTTACGCGCAACCTGTATACCAGCGGATATACGATTACTCCAGATGGCACTACCGGATTGTACCTGACATCAGGCGGAAGCGCTGCACTTGGGTCATCTTCCTACGCAAGTGGGGCACAGTCAATAGCTGCAGGCTATGAGGATACTGCTACAGGTCCTCAGGCAATAGCGATAGGATATGGAAGTAGCTCTACAAACATATCGAGCACTGCTATAGGATATAAGGATACTGCAAGTGGCAGTTATTCGATAGCCATGGGCAACAACAGTAAAGCAAGTGGTTCCGGCAGTTTTGTAGCGGGTTCTAACAGCACCGCTACCAGCAGTCAATCCAT
>CAILMA010000076.1 GCA_903835145.1 uncultured Bacteroidota bacterium | reverse complement strand
GACAAATAAAGAACGCAAAGGGTATTTATTAATTCGCATAAATGCACGACAGAGATAAGCTGAATAACCTTAGCACGCAGATACTCGATTCGTGTATTTGCGTTCATAAAGAAATGGGCCCAGGTTTGCTTGAATCTGTCTACGAATACGCTTTGCTTAAAGAGTTGGAGCTAAGAAGTATCAGGGCAGTTAATAGAGTTGGGCTGGAGCTATTTTATAAAGGATTTTCTACCGGTAAATCGTACGAAATAGATATTCTTGTTGAGGACGAAATAGTCATCGAGTTAAAGGCGGTGGAACTGATGCATCTGGTATTTGACGCGCAAATAATTTCTTATTTAAAATTAGCGGATAAAAGACTGGGATTTCTTGTAAATTTTAATGTTCCCAAGTTAAAAGATGGCTTCAGGCGCTTTGTAAATAATTTCTAACCTTTGCGTTCTTAATGCAGATAATTTCTAATTAACATGTATAATAAGCTTAGCGTCTCAGCGGTTAAATAAAGTAGCAATATGATAGTAGGTGTTATTGGCTCAGGCGCTATGGGCGCGGGTATTGCGCAGGTGGCGGCTATGGCGGGGCATAGGGTGATCGTGTATGATAATAATACGACGGCGCTTGTTAAGGCTAAAAAGAGCCTTGCGAATACGTTACAGAAACTACAAGAGAAAGGAAAAATAACATCAGCCGACGAGCTGGTGCAGCGTTTTTCTTTTGCAGATAGCATACAGGCATTCCAGGGTTGCGGACTTATTATAGAGGCAATTGTGGAGCGGCTGGACATAAAGAAAGCTGTATTTGCTGAGGTGGAGCAGGTGGTAAGCGATACCTGCATACTGGCGAGTAATACTTCCTCCCTGTCTATTACTTCTATTGCTGCGGCTTGCAGTAATCCTTCACGGGTGCTGGGCTTGCACTTCTTCAACCCGGCTCCTGTAATGGCGCTGGTGGAGATCATACCCGCTATCCAAACGGATCCGGAGCTGATACCTGTGGCTAAAGAACTGATGCTGCAATGGGGCAAGACGCCTGTGATCGCTAAAGACACGCCCGGGTTTATTGTCAACAGGGTGGCACGGCCTTTTTACAGCGAGGCAATACGTATATGCGAAGAAGGCATTGCCGATATGGCTACTATAGACTGGGCTATGACTGAGCTGGGTGGTTTCAGGATGGGACCATTTACGCTGATGGATTATATAGGTCATGATGTGAATTATGTGGTGACGGAAACGGTCTTTACCTCATTTTTCTTTGATCCGCGCTACAAACCTTCCTTTTCTCAGAAGCGGCTTCTTGAGGCCGGCTGGCTGGGGAGAAAGAGCGGAAGAGGGTTTTACAATTATGCTGAAGGTGTTGAAATGCCGGCGCCAAATAAAGACGTTGTGCTGGGTACGCAGATACTGGAGCGCATACTCGCGATGCTGATAAATGAAGCCGTAGACGCGCAGTACCTGAATGTAGCCTCGGCCGCTGACCTCGAAACAGCCATGACAAAAGGAGTGAACTACCCCAAGGGATTGCTGCAATGGTGTGACGAATGGGGCGCCGACAAATGCCTTGAAAAACTGGATAGCATGTACCACGAATACCACGAGGACAGGTACCGCGCAAGCATATTATTAAGGAAACAGGCTATTGGAAATAAAAAAATTGTTTAATTTTCCCAAATGAAACGAATATTACTTGTTGCTTTCCTGTCTTGTTTGTGTTATACGGGGTTCTCGCAAGCGTTGATCAGTTTATATGGAGGCGGTGGCTGCGCTACCTCAAATAACTATGACATTGCTCCAAGCGGGGGCCTTGAATTGTTGCTTCCGGGACACAGAGGCGGCCGCATGTTCATTGGCGCAGACCTGTTCTACCAGGGATATTCGCAGTGGGCCGACAATGAAGCCAACTCGGCGAAACACGGTACTGGAACTGCTGGCACAATTGATCGTTTGCTGTCCAGTTATGTATTTCTTGCTCCTAAGTTTTCTTATGGCATTGGCAAAAAAGAGAACTGGAAGGTTTATTTTGATGTGGGCGTAGGTTACAACATAAGCGGTTTTGACTCTTTGCGTAAGTGGGACCACGGATATTATACCAACGGGTACTATACCGCCTACACATCAGGTATCGGGCAGTATGACAGCACCCTGGACAAATCATCGAACATCAATAAACTTGTTTTCCGTTTAGGAGTTGGTATTAGCTAATACTGGTACATCGGACACCACTAATTTATTTCGCTTACCGAAGACTTCGGCTTCCTCACAACTAACCTTACTACAACCGGTACTGTATCCGACGGATCACGCACCACTTATAGCCGCAGCGGCCTGAGGCCCGGTGACATTTCATTATTGATCGGTATTTGTCATTATAAACACTAATAAACATAAGAAAGAGAGACCATGAAAAAAACTATACTGGTTATTCTTCTTTCTTTTTTTACGATAAACGGTTTTTCGCAAGGTATGTTTGGCTGCCAGGCCGGCGTTGGCTTTGGAACCGCGTACACCGCTAAGAAGACACTTGCGACCGAGGGCTATTATCTGCAGCAGATATTTCCGCGGATATACATTGGAGGCACTATTTTCTACCAGCGATACTCCTTTCAGAATACATTGATAAAGGATACGGCCAACCTTGCTTATGGTGATGTTATCAG
>CAILMA010000075.1 GCA_903835145.1 uncultured Bacteroidota bacterium | reverse complement strand
GGGTACTTCAACCGGCGGCAGGCAATAACGGGTTGCAGAAAAGTTGTTCGTTGAGGCAATTTCCGTTAAACTCAACTCACGGAAAAGCGTGTTTTTAATAAGAAATTCGATGTTGTTCTCCACTTTGAAGTTTGCCCATTCTTTATCTCCAATGTACTCAAAACGAATAGAAGGACAATAATGTGCCGATATATTGACCAGTGAAGTCTTCAGGCACGAATTGTGGTTAAAGGTTGACTCTGGCAACGATGTCACCTTCTGGAAACAACCCTCCGATAAAAACTTCGCCCTTTCCTGCGCAATAGCGGGCTGATCGTTATAAAGATAGCCTTCTGTGACCAGGACTAAGGTATTGGTACATTGGTGGCGACAATTTCCTATGATGCCGGAGAGCTGCGAGTAAAATTTGTTGTTGAATACGTTTGTGTTGAGTAATACATCAACATAAGCGAAATCGTATTGCTCGGCAGGTGGAAAGTCGTTGCTAAATTTGACGTTTTGAGTACCGGAAATAGTAAAAAACAGACGCGAAATAAGCTCTGTATCAGTGTTTGACCCTGAAATTGTAATTGAAATACCCGGATTGTTCAGAGCAGAGAAAATGGCCAGTTGATTTGCTGAAGGCGCTTTGATGAACATTTTGCCCGTATTTTCCGGCAACTGATTGGCGAGGAAATGGATATAGTCGGGTGAGTAATAACCAGCTTCAAACTTTTGTGTTCCGAAAATCCTGTTCATTTCGTCTATTAGTGCAAGTGTATTTATTCCACTTGTTGACTGCCAGAAAACCTGGTCATTTTCACTTAGAAACCGAAGTATTTCCATGATTTTGATGACACTTAGTTTCCCAACCTGATGATGGAGGAATTCTTTTAATGCAAAGGGTACCTGATTGCCAAAATAAATATCGTTGAATGATGCAATTTCATTTGCAGCTATAGCACCTTTGTTTTTTTGGCTGGCGAATTTAGCGAATGCCAGAAAATAAGCAGCCAAAAGATAGTGGTGGTCTACTTTTACAGATGATTTCAGTATCGCATTCAAGCCTTTAAGTACGCTGTAAAATTTGAACTGAATTTTATTTTTCAGCAACACCTGATTGCCGTTGATCTGGAATAAATCGCTTCTCGATGTTAGTCTTTCCTCAATCTGACTAAATGAAATGTCAGACAAGTGACGAGATACTTCATTAAATATTTCTTCTATGTTTTTACTATCTGGTTCGCTTGCCAGAAAGTTCCTTATCAGGTCAGTGATAATGTTGTTCATTTCCGTTTCTGTTGGTTATTATTGTTTCCGGAAATCGCGCCCGTTCGCCCAATTGAATGTAAAAGTGATGAAATTTATATTTAAAATGAAATGTTTATCAGTTAGTTACTTGTATATGTTTTGTTTATTTATCATATTGCATGTATTCGTTTTGAATTATTTGTTTTAAAAATGTCGTCTCCGGTAAAATATTTATAAACCTGTTTTTCCTGGCGTTGCAACGAGTACAACTTTAAACATGATGGTAGGGAGAATGATTTAAGATGCTGAAAGAGCGATAAACCTGCTCAGCAACAACAAGCCTCACCAGCTGATGCGGGAAAACGAGTGCAGAAAGCGACCATGTTTGGTTTGCCCGTTGTTTCACGGCATCAGTAACACCAAAAGCCCCACCGATGAGGATTACAAGCGTTTTTACGCCCTGATTCATGCATTGCTGGAACTGCTGCGCCCATTGGGGGGAAGTGAGCATTTTGCCCCTTTCATCGAGCAGCACGAGGTAGTGGTGCGGTTGCAGTTTTTTAAGCAGCACTTCTTCTTCCAATTGTTTTTGCCTGCTGCTGTCTGTTGTTGCTACTTTCTTCGG
>CAILMA010000074.1 GCA_903835145.1 uncultured Bacteroidota bacterium | reverse complement strand
GAGGCGTTTTGCTACACAGGTACCTTCTCTATACATGCAGCACACTACGGTGCGAAAAAAGTACTGGGGCTTGATATATCAGAAAACGCAGTGGCGGCAGCCCGCAATAATGCATTACTGAACGGATACGAGAATATTTGTTCGTTCGAAGCGGTGAATGCTTTTGACGTGCTAAAAGCCAAAGTGAAGGAAGGCGAGCGGCATGATGTGGTGATACTGGACCCACCTGCCTTTACCAAGAGCCGGGAAAATATTGAAAAGGCAGTGACAGGCTATAAGGAAATAAACCTTCGCGGTATGAAGCTTACGAAGCCGGGTGGCTTCCTGGTTACGGCTTCTTGTACTAACCTCGTTTCTCCGGAACTTTTCCTGAAAACGATTGCGATGGCGGCTAAGGATGCGCATCGCTCACTGAGGCAGGTAAGCTGGCAGACACAGGCATCGGACCACCCGATACTCTGGAATGTGCCAACGACACAGTACCTCAAGTTTCTGATTGTGCAGGTAAATTAATAAGCTGTAGAATATCTATTCCGGGAGATGCCTTAACGGGTGTCTCCCGTTTTTTGTGAGGGGATGGGTAGATAAATCTTAACCGCGCAGCAGTTGTTTGACTTTCCAGATAAAGGAGTCATTTTTTTGCACAACCATGTAGAGCTCTCTTCGGCCGCCGAAGCTTCGGAAGAAACGCTCCACGCCTTCGTCCATGCTTCCTTCGAGGTCAAAAAAAGCGCAGCCTCGTTTTTTGGCTTCCTTCATACAATGCCAAAGCAGTAGGGACATAGCTTTGTAACTGTTCACCTCGTGGTTTTGGCCACCCATAAGGTAGTAGCTTCGCGTGCCGTCCCACACCTGCCACACCGCAGCCATAACGGTCTCGCCTTCTTTTGCAATCCAGAGCGCGCCGGCGTTGTTTTCGGCACACGCATGGAAGATGCGGTGCAGGTCGCTATGGGTATGATGGGTTTGCTTTTGTTTTGAGTTAAGGGTATGGCGGTGAAAAGCGCACAGTTGCTCGAGGTGTGCTGGCGACTGGCTAATGGTTATTTCTTTTTCGGCCTGTTTTAGGTTGCGGCGCAAGGTATCCTTCATATTACCCAAAAGGGTTGCTTCGTCGGGGGCAAGGTCAATAAGAAAGGTTTGCTGCACGCGGAGTGTAAGCCCGGCCTGATGGAAAATGCCAGCTTGTTTTAAGCCGGGTGCCAGTGCCATGTGCCATACCGGTGCAGCCGGCATTTGTTTTAAAAGTTCAGTAATGGTTTCATGCTCCCATGCATCTTTGTTACTCTCCTTGATGTCAGCAGGGAAAAAAATGACCGGTCCAAGGTAGGGCGTGAGCATTGGTGTTCGTAACAAAGTGACTCCGGCTTTCTTTTCGGTAGGGTATGCCCATATGCCCCGAACAAGGTCGCCTTTTACCGCTATAGTTGCTTGCCAGTTACCAGCGCAAACCGCATCGAGCCACCAGCCCCGAGAGAAAACCGAGAGCTCGGGATGCTGAGCGCAAATGTTGTGGTATATAGCTTTGTTGCTCATAATTAGCGGCAAGGATATAAGGTAGCCTGCTTACTTAAATTGTAACACTTTTGCAGGTTGTATGGTGCGAATATACAACGCAGGAAGCCACATACATACTACGAAAATAAAGAGTGAACCCAAATCTGTAGCCAGTACATGCCACCAGACGAGCTTTATAGGTGCATACTTCATAAAGTAGGTTTCCTCGGGCAGGGTGAGGAAGCCGAACTTGAGCTGAGCCCAGCAGATGCCCAACGCCAGCAAATTGCCAAATACAATACCAGCTGTGCCAATGATGCCGCCGATATAAAGAAAGACCTTTACGGTGTCTTTGTAGGTCATGCCGAGCGCTTTGAGCAACCCTATCATTGCAGCACGGTCGACCATGAGGATAAGCAGCACAGCACCCATGTTTATGACAGACACAATGGTCATGATGATGAGCAGGATAACCCCGTTGCGGGTTTGAAAGTCGAGCCAGTCGAAGATATTAGGGTAATTCTCAGCTGTGGTGTTTGACTCCAACGGGGCATTAATGAGGTTGTAATGAATATAGTTAGAAACCGTATCAGCAAAAGCTGGGTTATCGAGGTCCAGCTCATAAGCATTTATGCTATCGGTGGTCCAGTTGTTTATTCTCTGTAACAGCTTCATGTCGCATAGTGCAAAGTACTTATCTACCTCATCGAGCCCGCTATGGTACAGCCCGCTGATACGCACTTTGCGGATACGGGGCAGGGTTTCACCATTGAAGAACTCCAGCTGAACGGTGTCACCCGTGTTTACGTCCAGTTTCGCTGCAGTTGCAGTGGAAAGCAGTATCTCCCGGCTGTAGGTGCTGTCAGCATAACTAATGCCTTTGCCGGTAATAGTGAGCTGAGGGGATATTTTATAGGCGTTATTGACCCCTTTAAGCTGAATGCCCTCCATGTGCCCTCTCGCTTGCACAATAACGGGGCGCTGCACGAAGGGCGCTACCTGGGTGACGTGCGGGAGGTCGCTCATTTGCTTCATGAGCTTTGGGTCTTTGTAAATGGGAGCCGTAGTGATGGAAACCGTTTTTGCAAGATCGAAGGACGATAAGTGCACATGGCCGTTGAAGCTGAACAGTTTTTCGCGGATAGTGGCATCGAACCCTGTTACTACGGCCAGTGAAAGAATCATAACAGCAACGCTAAGCGTGGTAGCCACAATTGCTAAACGGGTTATGGAAGAGAATGTTCCCTTCTGATTGGCCAGATACCGACGTGCTATAAAAAACGGAAGATTCAACCTTTCAAAAGTAATGGTTTTATGATACTCTGCAACGGATAAAATTATAAAATTAACGCACCTTTATGTGGTTGTAATGGTGTGTTTTTCTTTGATTGGAGTGAGAGAACCGGGTATTTACTTCTTTTTCTTTTTGGGTTGTTTTTTCCAGAGGTTGCCGGTGAAGTGCGATACTACTGCGGGGATGCGGTAGGGGTAAACGGCAAAACCTACGGTAAACATCTGCTCATGCCAGCCACTGGTATGGATATCTTTTTCAGGCGAGAGGCCCTTGGGGCAGAAGTTGTAGCCAACATTCAGCTCATATGCCTTGTAGCCTACGCAACCCTTGATGTTAAATTCGTAGGCAACCCGTTCATTGTCCTGCAGGGGCACAAGAAGTGAAGCTCCTCCATTGAAGTTGAAGGTGATTTTGCTGATCTCTTTAAGGTAAAAGTTAACTGCGGGAGCAACTCTTAAAAAGCTAAAATTGGTGCGGGACTGCTCAAAAACATTGAGGGAATGCCCCATGTTGTATTGCAGGTAGTCAACACCCAGCGAATAGCCAAGTTTCTGGTGGATGGAATTTCTTGACTTTACCCCACCGCCAAAGTAGTAGCCCGGCCCCCGGTATGTGATTGTGGAATAGCCTGCTGCCATAGGCTTAGAAATTACCCATAATTCATTCACCAGCGAAATATCTGCATAGCCCTCCGGCAATGTAAAGAAAGGCTTGTGTGCATGTGCAGTATCCTTATTCTGAGCCTGCAATGCCAACGGAACCAATAAAAGGAAGGTAAAAAGCCATTTCATAATGCTGGGGTAAAGGTATATTAAAAATGATGAAGAGAAACCCGCCTGCGATTGGGCACAAATAAAAAAGCCGCTTCGGTAAAAAGGAGCGGCTCTTTCAGGTGCACTTGCGTGCGTTTTTTAATATTCGTCTTCGTTAAAAAAGAAGTCTTCCTGCGTTGGGTAATCAGGCCAAATATCTTCAATTCCTTCATAAATTTCGCCTTCATCGTCAAGTTCCTGCAGGTTCTCAACAACTTCCAGCGGCGCACCAGATCTTATGGCATAATCAATAAGTTCGTCCTTCGTTGCCGGCCAGGGAGCATCCTCAAGATGAGATGCTAATTCTAATGTCCAAAACATATTGTGATTATTTTATACTTTTAACAATTTTTGCAAATGTAAGTTAATTTCAAAAAACGAAGCCTTAAATTTTAGAATGACTTAAAAGTTTTATAAAATATTATTAGACAGACGCCTTTTTGTACTGAATTGGTTGGTAATCACTGCGAAATGTGGATATTTACATCTTTAAACACAGTGTAGATTTTATTATGCTTTCAGCCAGTCACCTTTCCAAAAAATATGGGTCATTCACAGTTGTGAACGATGTATCCTTTAACGTGGAGAAAGGTGAGATATTGTCTATCGTTGGCCCATCCGGGGCGGGCAAGAGTACCCTGCTGCACTTAATGGGTGCGCTTGAT
Source organism: uncultured Bacteroidota bacterium (assembly GCA_903835145.1). Lineage (GTDB taxonomy): Bacteria > Bacteroidota > Bacteroidia > Chitinophagales > Chitinophagaceae > Flavipsychrobacter. The sequence goes on along the minus strand of CAILMA010000074.1, from coordinate 2,235 downwards.
AAACCAGACAGCGGCAGTGTGCTTATAGACGGCACCGACCTGCTGAAGCTGCCGGCTAAAAAGCAGGCGAGATTCAGGAACAGTAACCTCGGTTTTGTGTTCCAGTTTCACCACCTGCTACCGGAGTTTAATGCGCTTGAAAACGTAAGCATGCCCCTTTGGATAAAGGGTACAAGTAAAAAAGAAGCCGCGCAGCAAGCCACAGCTATGCTGGAAATAGTGGGGCTCGGCAACCGCCTTACCAACAAACCAGCTGAACTGAGCGGCGGCGAGCAGCAAAGAGTAGCCATAGCCCGTGCCCTTGTTACCCGCCCTGCGGTGGTAATGGCCGATGAGCCTACCGGTAACCTGGACAGTGCCAATGCTCAGGCGGTGCACGAACTCTTCCTGAAGCTGCGTAAAGACATTGGGCAAACATTCATTATGATTACCCACAACGACCTGCTTGCCGGCATGACCGACCGCATACTTACTATGCGCGATGGAAGGATTGTTGAAGAAAGGAGGAACGGGTAGTTCGCTTCGCACAAACTAATTCACATCTTTTTGTCAAGTTCCGGCCAATTATTACGGCTGTAGTCTTTCAATTTAGTTCTTTGGAGCTATAACTATCTTTTTTGTTATTTGTGTTTTGGGTGTTTTAAGTTTGAGGATGTAAATACCGGGCTTGCAACGGCTGAGGTCAAGCTGGTAGGTGTTATCGACAGTATTGGTGAAGCTTGCAAAAACGGGGCGGCCCGCAATATCGAACAGCTCTGTTTGTAAGTCGTTGAAATTAGGGTATTGGAAGGCAATGGTAAGCAGGTCGGTAACTGGATTGGGGTAGATGGAAATATTGTTCTCTGCGGGATAGATGATTTCGCCGTCATTTGCCAGCTTTGCAAAAACAATGTTTTCGGCCAGTCCGTTTGGGTTGCAAGAGCCGGTGATATAGCAAGAAAAACCAGTCATGGCAAAGGCAAAGGAGGAATCATATGTCGTGGTAATGGAGCCAGATTCAGCAGGGCCATCACCGGTGGTGTACATATTCATCCACTTTTTGGCACCTGTACTGTCTATGCGTATCAGCATCACTTCCATAGCGCCAATTGAGTTCATGCTGCAGTCGCCGGTGCGGGAGTCGGTGTAGCCATACAAAACAGCCCCTCCATCGTTTGTAAAAGCCGTGCTGGTATGAAAATCGTAGGCGTCTCCGCCGTATATTTTACTCCAGAGTAACTTGCCGGTATCGTCAACCCGTATAGCCCACCAGTCGGCAAGGCCATGAGTTGGGCCGGGTATATCACCATCGTTCGACAGGGTGGTACCTGTACAAAGAAAGCCACTGGGGGCATCGCCGGAGTATTCTTCCTTTATGGTAAGGAGCGCGTCTCCCTGAGAACCGCCATAGGTCTTTTTCCAGATGATGTTGCCGTTCCGGTCCATGTTAATGATCATGGCATCTTGCCAGCCCTTGTCCCCTTTCATAAATGTGTCCTGCGCGCCAGATGAACTGTCGAAACCGGCGTCAATCAACATAATTATGCCCTGATCTCGCTTTGTTGTGATGAAATGGGGTGCCAGCGAATACTGGTAGGCGCTGGTGGCAATCGTTTTTTGCCAGCCGAAGTTGCCAGCGCTATCGAGTTTAAAGTACCATATATAATCGATGAAGTTGCTGTCTGTTCCCTTCTGGCCCAGAACCAGCAGGGTGTCGTTTTCGGTAACCGTAACTCCGGTTATAAAACCCATTCCGTTAGCCTGGAATGGTTTTATTTTTTTCAGGGCACCTGTAGATTTGTCGAGCCAGGCGATAAAGCCGCAAAAGCCGCGCGGGAAATCGTTAAAATCGCCGGTTGCGGAATCTGAATTGCCGGCAACAATATAGGCATTGCTGGTTTCGGCGATGGCCTCCACGAAGTTATCGCCTTCTCCCATTATTTTAGTGGACCAGATCTGATTGCCAACCGAATCGGTTTTTACAATAAATGGGCGATAATAAGTGATAAGGTCATCGGGGGTGTAGGTATATACATTTCCTCCCCCTACAAGAAAACCGTGATCCCGGGTTTGGATGATATAGCCACCTGTGGTGTAGTTGTTGCCCCCGTAGTCTTGCGAGTATTTAAGGGTATCTCTAAAAACTCTCTATTTTATCTGAGTGTTTCTCTGAGTTGCTTTTTTATTGAGCGTTTGCCGTCGTAATATATTTTTTATTTTTCAAGCAATCATTTATTTTACGTGTTTTTATATTGT
>CAILMA010000073.1 GCA_903835145.1 uncultured Bacteroidota bacterium | reverse complement strand
CCTGATTTTATATAAAAACTATCAGGTGCATTTATTTTTGCGACCCTGTAGCCAATAAACTTTTTAACACCTAACAACACGATTAGCTATGACCGTAAAACGAAATGCCGCATTGGGCTTTATATTTATCACTATTCTCATAGATGTTATTGGCCTCGGCATCATTATACCGGTGCTTCCAAACCTCATCAAGCAGCTCACCAATGGCAACATTACCGATGCTGCCCGGTATGGCAGCTGGCTGTTGTTTGCCTATGCCATCATGCAGTTTTTGTTTTCGCCGCTTGTAGGCGCGCTCAGTGATAGGTATGGTCGCCGGCCGGTATTGTTGTTCGCTCTGTTCGGCCTCGGTGTCGATTACGTTTTTCAGGCGTTCTCGCCCACCCTTATGCTGTTGTTCATTGGCCGCCTGGTGGCTGGTATCACTGGTGCCAGTTTCACAACTGCTACAGCCTATATTGCCGATATCAGCACACCTGAGAAACGAGCACAGAATTTCGGGATGGTAGGGGCGGCCTTTGGAATTGGCTTTATTATCGGGCCAAGTATAGGCGGGCTGTGTAGTTACTGGGGCAAGCATATAGGCACTACCGGTTCGTTCGACTGGGCAGTGAGACTTCCATTCATTGTTGCAGCCGGCTTTAGCATATTAAACATGCTCTATGGCTATTTCGTACTGCCGGAGTCATTGCTCAAAGAGAACAGACGCCCGATAGCATGGAAACGCGCCAACCCTATCGGGTCACTAATGCACCTACGCAAGTACCCCATAGTATCAGGCCTTGTAGTCTCCTTTTTCCTATTATACATTGCTTCCCACGCGGTTCAAAGCAACTGGGCGTATTACACTATTTATAAGTTCAACTGGGACTCTCTCATGGTGGGGCTTTCACTTTCTGTTGTCGGAGTTTTAGTAGCCATAGTGCAGGGCGGGCTTATAAGGTTTACCATTCCCAAGCTTGGTGAAAAGAACTCAGTGTATATAGGCTTGATTCTTTACGTCATTGGTATGGTGCTGTTTGCCTTTGCCAGCCAGGGGTGGATGATGTTTGTTTTCCTTGTGCCTTATTGCCTTGGTGGGCTTGGAGGCCCCGCATTGCAGGGCATCATTTCAAACGAAGTACCTCCCAATGAGCAGGGCGAACTGCAAGGCGCACTTACCAGCCTTGTAAGTGTTACGTCTTTTATTGGTCCGCTCATTATGAATAATCTTTTCGCCTACTTTACCGGACCTTCCGCTCCATTTATCTTCCCGGGTATGCCATTCCTCGTTGGAGCGGCATTAATCCTTTGCTCCATATTCTTTGCAATTCCTTCGCTCAATCACTACCACAGGTCAATCCAGAAGTAAACTTTAGTCTTTCAACATAAACCACTGAAAATCAAATAGTCCAACAGCGCAGTGCGTGTTGGACTATTTTTATAAATCTTAAAGAATACAATCTACTGAATAATGATTTTCTGCATTTCAGGTGCTCTGCTTCCGGCAACATAGTTAACCCTCACAAAATACATACCTGCTTTCAATCGGGAAGTATTCAGTTCAAGGCTATTGCCATTGATATCGGCTTTTTGAAGCACTACCCTGCCTGTATTGTCCAAAAGCTCAATTGAGGCTATGTTCTGGCCAGCATGTATGTATATAGCGTCACTCGCAGGGTTAGGGAAAATAACGGTTTCGTTTAGCGTCGATGGTTGTGCAACATCTGTCACACCAGTGCACACAAGCGTATAGAGGAATTTCTGAACAAGTGAATCTACAGTAAAGAAATCTGATGGTATGGAAGCCCATGGTACATGGCTTGCACCGGGAAAAACATGGCTCATATGGTAAACACCCTCCGTATTATAGACCGGCTCGAGGGAACCGAGGCCACAAAGCTGCACTGGCACTGTAACGCTAATGTTGGGGTCAGCACAAGTATAAGGCACCACAATATCGGCATCGCCCTGTGCATTTACTGATGGTATATCATTGAGCCCAACATAGGATGTACTATGCAGTGCGCCTGCGAGGTTAATGATTGCCCTTGGGCGGGAAGAATGCCCCGGGTAGCCACTGTTGCCCTCAAATCCGCCGTTGGCTGCCATTGCCGTTGCAATGTCTGAAGTGCATTCAGCAAGGCTGTCTAAGTACCCAACGTGCATGTACAACACCGCACCGGCTGAGTTACCGCCGGCAAAAATATTGTTGGTATCTATCTTGTAGGTCGCCATGTTAGCGTTATCTCTGAAAAACCTTATCGCGGCCTTTCCATCACTCACTGCTTTTATCACTACATCAATGGCGCTCGTAGAGTCCAGCATCAACAAGAAGCTACTCGCAAGGCGGTAGTCTATTGAAGCGGTAACATAACCACGCTTAGCGAAGTTCTCACACAACCACAAAACTGTAGAGTCATCGCTTCTTGTGCCTGAAATAAAGCTGCCACCATGTGCCAGTATGATCAGGGGACGGGCCGTAAGAGTATCACCCACCGGCTGGTAGATGTCCATACTCTGACCGTATGCAGTAGAATAAGTGACGGTCGTTTTAGACACATTCGTGAATATTGGCGACACATACCTGCCACCCGCGCATTGAGCTGATGCAACACCCTGTAGGAGGGACAAGCAGCCGAAAAGAACGATATAAAATTTACGACTCATATTGATTACGTATTTTGTATAAAGTTAATAAAAATAATCAATCCCCTGTATGTCAGACAGGAAACACATTTAATTTTACCATACGCCAGCGCATATCTTTAAATAACCTTAGCTCTTGCTTTCATTATTCAACTTACTGTTGTGGCGGCTGTAAGAGTAATAAATCACCAAACCTATTACCAACCAGCCACCGAGTCTTGCCCAGTTTGTCCAGCCGAGGCCGGCAATCATGGCACCGCAAACAACAATACCAAGCACAGAAACCACCGGTACAAACGGTACTTTGAATTGACGAGGAATTTCGGGGTTAGTTACCCTCAATATCCAAACCCCGGCACACACAAGAATAAAGGCGAAGAGCGTACCAATACTGGTCATGTCACCAACTATATCGCCGGGAACAAATGCTGCAAATGCACCTACCAGTACGAGGAAAATCCAGTTTGACTTGTAGGGCGTTGAAAACTTTGGATGAAGGTCAGAGAATAACTTTGGCACCAGACCATCGCGGCTCATGGAATAGAATACGCGCGACTGGCCCATAAGCATAACGAGGATTACCGAGCTAAAACCAAAGAGAATAGCAACAGTAACCATCTTACCCAGCCAGCCATAACCTGCCATGTAGGTATTAATAGCATAGGCCACTGAAGCTTCTTTACCAACAGTTCTGAAATCATTTACATTGGCAACGCCGGTAAGTACATGCGCAAACAAGATGTAGAGAATGGTACAGATGACCAATGACCCTAATATGCCGATAGGCATATCCCGCTTGGGGTTCTTGGCTTCCTGTGCCGCAGTTGATACGGCATCAAAACCAATAAATGCGAAGAACACCACACCGGCTGCGCCAAGTATACCCCAGATACCACCATATTTATGGCTCACACCTTGCGAATCAGTATAGATAGATGCAGCAGGAATATAATGTTCGTGGTTTACAGGGTTCATGTAACTCCACCCAAGAACGATGAACAGAATTACTATGGAAACCTTTGATATTACGATGATGCCATTTACTACCGCCGACTCCTTAGTTCCCCTGATGAGGAGCATGGTAATCATAAATATGATAAAAAGTGCCGGCACATTCATAAGCCCGTGTACACCCATCTGGTCGGCAAAAATACCCTTGCCATCACAGACCTCGAAGGGAGAATGCGACCATTGATACGGGACTCGAAGATGCACAAATTCCAAGAGCTTATTGAGGTATTCACTCCAGGCAATACCAACCGTAGCTGCGCCCACTGCGTATTCAAGTACAAGATCCCAACCAATGATCCATGCTACCAGCTCTCCCATTGTTGCATACGAGTAGGTGTAGGCACTGCCTGCAATAGGTATCATAGAGGCGAACTCTGCATAGCAAAGACCCGCAAGCGCACAGCCTATGGCGGCAACTATGAAGCCGATAGTAACAGACGGTCCAGCATTGTTTGCAGCAGCTGCGGCAGTACGCACGAACAAGCCGGCTCCAATAATGGCTCCTATGCCAAGTGCTACAAGGTTCCCAGCGCTCAGCGTACGCTTCAGTACTCTTTCGCCGTCAGATGAATCAAGAAGAAGTTTACCAATTGGTTTCTTTGTGAATATACCCATGTTTTGTTTATAAATTCTTAGGGCTAAGATAAGTGTTTAGACGATAAGTAGGT
>CAILMA010000072.1 GCA_903835145.1 uncultured Bacteroidota bacterium | reverse complement strand
GCACCGCCAATTGCACCGCCAATTGCACCGCCAATTGCACCGCCAATTGCACCGCCAACTTTTTCGGTGGTATTCGTTTCAGGAATAGGGATGTTCATTTTGAAAACATTCCCTTCAAAAAATACCGCTGTTTGCTTGCCTGAATATTCTTTAATGTACCGATTCACATTCAATACCCCTGACCCTAATTCATCGACCCTGCCGAGCTGAATGAAAAACTTAGCGATAGCCGGGTTCTTGGGAAATGGTGCAAAATTATCCGGGTTTATCGGGCCTTCGCCATGAGGGTTATTGGCATTTTCTGCTGTTATCTCATCGTGATTAATAACAAAAGTACACGGGTAAGCACTCGTATATTCCCTGTGCACAATCAAATTGGCTACCACTTCCCTGAAAATGATGGTACGAAGGCTTACCCTTTGCTCTCCATGAAGATAAAATTTATCAGGCAAATGCTTTGCTACAAAATCCATCAACAGTTCGTAGGCCTCAATAAGGTTGGTTTGAATATATAGGCGATCATCAAACCGATTTTTATCAACAATTCTTACCAGCGCATCAATTTTGTAATGCGGCAATATTTGCTGTATGATTTCATCCCTGCCAAACAACATAGCTGCCGCCAGTGTATATCCCTCAACTCCCGACAAAAAATCACGCTTCCAGAGTCCGGCCTTTTCTAACAACTGGTGGTCTGAGAGCGAAAGCCAGGGATGATTTGCATCATTACTACGTATCAGATTTCTCACTTTGGGAAACAACTCCGGTTTAAAATCAGAGAACGCTAATGCAGGATAAACGATACTCTCCGTATAATGATTGCGCTTCCTGTTATAGGTTTCTGCTATTTGCTGCGGACGGGTCACTTTAAAATCACCATCATTACTCCTGTCGTAGATAGTACCTGCCGTTTTATGCACTTGAGAGCTGGCTGGCACCTGAAGATGAACAATATTTTTACGGACTACTTTATGAATCTGTGGAAACAAAATAAAGGGGGGATCCAATTTCTGCGGATTATTGGAAAGATTCACCAAATTGGTAACCATTGTGTTTACATTACCATCCGCTACCCCGACTACTTTCCCATCATCTTTTACCCCCATAATGATATCCCCACCATCCCGGTTGAGCATTGCACAAATGGTTTCAAACAAATTTACAGGTAACTCATTTGCAGCTTCTTTAAACTCCAAATGGATACTTTCTTTTGTCTTTAAAAGTCTTTTTACCCTATCAATGCTCATCTAATTGCGATTATAAACACCTAAGCAAATATAAACTCATAAATTTAGTTTATCAATCTACCGGCTGTATAACCCCTACCTTACCCTTGCCTCCGGCAAATAGTATGAGGTTGCCCCGGCGGCTTTTGCGCACAACATGCAGCTGCTGCTCATCGCTGAGCCGGTTCCAGTGTCGCCCGCCATCGCTCGATACGTCGATGCCGGTAGGTCCGAGGGCTATTGCGTTCTTTTTATCAAGGTATTCCACACATTCCCGGTAGCCGCGTGTGCCTGTAGCAGGTGGCTCCCAGCTAAAACCGCCATCGCGGGTGTAAAAAACATTCCTTTCCCTTGCGGTATCGCGCTTGTAGTCGCCGCCAACGAAAATACCATCACTGCTATTTCGGAAAGCCATGGAAAATATACCAGTAGTTTTTTGCCCTTGAATCACGGGTGTGGAAACTGAACTCCAATTTACTCCCCTGTCATCTGAAATATGAATACGCGATTGAACACCGCCGGTAGCTATAACAACTTTCTTTTTCTTCAGGCACCTTATGCAGGTACCGCTTGCTGCAAAAGACGCCTCACCCTCTGCAAGTGCCGGGAATTTCGCAGCCGGGTTCTCGTGCCACGTGCGGCCGCCATCGGCGGTAAACAGCAATTGCAGCCCCTTGCCATGCACGGGGTCGCCATATATAACACCCTTGCTTTTGTTCCAGAAATCTATGCCGTCAAAGAAAGCAGCTGTATCGTCGTCTTTGTACACCACCTTCCAGTCCTTGCCTCCATTTTCTGTGCGCAGCACGCATGCCGGGGTGCCGGCAGTGGCTATAACGGCAGTATTTCTATCGAATGCATATAGCGACCTGAAATCGCACGACTCGAATCCCTTTATCTGCCGGAACACCCAATCCTTACCACCATTCACGGTGATGCCCACATAGCCATGAGTGCCGCTCACCCAGGCTACCTTAGTTGTTACAACTGATAGCCCCCTGAAAGATGCGTCGGTTTTAGAATCGTAGGTAGTAAGCCTGTAGGTGCGGGCATACATGGGTACCGCAAGGAGCAAAAGAATTGGTATAAAAAAGCGCATGACTTAAATGTAGACAATTTGAAGCAATCGGCCTCAATCTGGATACACTTCCGCTATGGGGGTAGACCTAAGCAAGCAGCAGCTACCGCCTTTTTATCACATAAAGATTCACTACAAGCGACATAAGCAGGAACATGGCCACAAGCTGGTGCATTTCAGCCATCGACTCAAACAAACCGAACTTGCCATAAACAATGTGTGAGGTGGTCATGAGGGCTGAGATACCCAGCAGCACCTGTAAAACAACAAGCACTGCAGGCCACTTTAGCGTACTGCCCAGTATACTATTGGTAGCGTTTTTTGCCACCCGAAGCGCACGGGCCACCCATAAAATAATAGCTAACAGTAAAATGTAGGCCAGCCCACGGTGAATGAAGTGAACATTTATCTTGTCGTCAATCCAGCTACCGGTGCCAAGGTTACCTGG
>CAILMA010000071.1 GCA_903835145.1 uncultured Bacteroidota bacterium | reverse complement strand
GTAATTGATTGGGCAAGTATTTTTGAATCTTTTTTGTGAATTTCTTTGAAAAAGGCAAAAAAATATCCCCGAAATGGCCTTTTTAGGAATTTATCAACCTACTTATCCCCAGAGGCTTACCAAATTTTCCTTACTTTTTGCTTTTTTTCTAAAAAAAAGCCCCGTCCTTATGGAACGGGGCATATTAGAAATTGATCACTTTGAAAATTAATCTTCCGATTTCACTTTACCCTTCGCTTTCGCTATCACTTCTTCAGCGATATTGTTTGGAGCTGGATTGTAGTGGCTAAACTCCATAGTAGAAGAAGCACGACCTGAAGACAAAGAACGCAATTGAGTTACATAACCAAACATCTCGCTCAATGGAACTTTAGCTTTGATCACCTGTGCATTACCACGAGTGTCCATACCTTCTAACATACCACGACGACGATTCAAGTCACCTGTAACATCTCCCATGTACTGATCAGGTGTTACCACCTCAACGCGCATGATCGGTTCAAGCAATGTTGGTTTTGCTTTACGGCCTGCTTCACGGAAACCGCCTTTAGCACATAATTCAAAAGACATCGCATCAGAATCCACTTGGTGGAAGCTTCCGTCAAATACTCTTACTTTCATTGATACCACAGGATAACCTGCCAAAACCCCAACTCCCATTGAATTTTCAAAACCTTTCTGGATAGCAGGTACGAATTCTTTAGGGATTGATCCACCAAATAAATCGTTTTTGAATTGGAATGATTTCCCTGGATTTTCAGTCAGCCATTCTGCATCTGCAGGCCCGATTGAGAATTGAATATCTGCGAACTTACCACGACCACCAGATTGTTTCTTCAACACTTCACGGTGCTCAATGGTTGTACCAAAAGATTCTTTATATGCTACCTGAGGATTACCCTGGTTGATTTCTACTTTGAACTCGCGACGCATACGGTCAACGATAATTTCAAGGTGTAATTCTCCCATTCCTGAAAGGATGGTTTGACCAGTATCTTCGTCAGTTTTTACTCTTAAAGTAGGATCTTCCTCTACTAATTTTGCAATTGCCATACCCATTTTGTCTACATCGACCTGTGTTTTAGGTTCAACAGCTACAGAGATAACAGGTTCAGGAATGAACATGTTCTCTAAAGTGATAGGATGGTTCTCATCGCATAAAGTATCACCAGTTTTAATTTCTTTGAAACCAACTGCCGCTGCGATATCACCTGCTTCGATAAAATCGATTGGGTTTTGTTTGTTCGCAAACATTTTCATGATACGACTGATACGCTCTTTCTTACCACTTCTTACGTTCAATACATAAGAACCAGCGTCTAAGTGACCAGAATAGCAACGGAAGAAAGCGAGACGACCCACGAAAGGATCGGTCATGATTTTAAAAGCCAAAGCAGCAAAAGGTTCTTTCGCGTTTGGTTTACGGTAAATAGTTTCACCAGTATCTGGATGAAGACCCGCAGTATCTTCTACATCAACTGGAGAAGGCAGGTAACGACACACCGCATCTAATGCAGTTTGTACACCTTTATTTTTAAATGAAGATCCGCACATCATTGGAACGATACTTAAATCGATACAAGCTTTACGAATTGCTTCATGAACCTCATCTTCAGAAATTGAAGCAGGATCATCAAAGAATTTCTCCATTAAACTATCGTCATATTCAGCAACAGCTTCAATCAACTGTGCTCTCCAATGATTTGCTTCTTCTACCATATCAGCAGGAACTGGAATTTCTTTGAAAGTCATTCCTTCGGTTTCCATATCCCAGATAACTCCTTTCATGGTGATTAAATCAACCACTCCAATAAAATCATCTTCAGCACCGATTGGTAACTGTAATGGAACTGCTTTAGCGCCTAACATTTCTCTTACCTGGTTTACCACCATCAAGAAGTCAGCACCAGAACGGTCCATTTTGTTTACGAATCCAATACGAGGAACTTTATAACGGTTAGCCTGACGCCAAACAGTCTCAGACTGAGGCTCCACACCATCCACAGCAGAGAACAATGCAATCAAACCATCCAATACGCGCATAGAACGCTCCACTTCTACTGTAAAGTCAACGTGACCAGGAGTATCAATGATATTGAAATAATAAGACTTGGTATTAGCATCAGCTGTACCCTTATCGGTTGGGAATTTCCACTCACAGCTAACCGCAGCTGATGTAATGGTAATACCTCTTTCTTTTTCTTGTTCCATCCAGTCAGTAGTAGCAGCACCATCGTGCACTTCACCAATCTTATGAATCATACCGGTATAGCGTAGGATACGCTCGGTAGTGGTGGTTTTACCAGCATCAATGTGTGCAGCAATACCAAAGTTGCGTTGTAATCTCAAGTCCGCCATAAAGAGTTCTTGTTTAAAGTTTATATTTTGAAGTGAGGTCCAAATTTTTCGAGCGGCAAAGGTAGTAATTATCCCGATTGAATAATTAGTTCATTAAGAATAAATTGTTATGGGGATAATTTATATCCTTAATGCCATAAAAAAACCTTCCCAAGAATTCGGGAAGGTTTTCCAATATAGTACGGATTCTTATTAAACCTTAAAGTGAGAGAACGCTTTGTTCGCCTCAGCCATACGGTGTGTGTCTTCCTTCTTTTTGAAGGCGGCACCTTCACCTTTTGCTGCTGCAATGATCTCATTTGATAATTTGTCGGCCATTGTTCTACCATTTCTTTCACGGCTGTAACGGATTAACCATTTCATGCTCAAAGAAATTTTACGATCAGCACGAACTTCAGCAGGAATCTGAAAAGTTGCACCACCAATACGACGACTACGTACTTCTACAGCAGGCGTTACATTAGCAATTGCTTTTTTCCAAACTTCATAACCGTCTTCACCAGTTACTTTGGTTACTTTATCAACAGCATCATAGAAAATATTGATAGCAGTTGATTTTTTACCCTGCCACATCAAATTGTTGATGAAACGGGTAACTAATTTATCGTTGAAACGTCCGTCTGGAGCGAGTGGTAATTTTTTGGCTTGTGCTTTACGCATAATTGCTAATTTTTAAATTGGGCTGAATTTCTTCAAGTATTAAAACTTTACTCAGCTGAAATAAGAGATTATTTTTTTGCTTTTTCTTTCTTAGTACCGTATTTAGAACGGCTCTTTTTACGGTCTTTTACACCGGCTGTATCCAAGCTACCACGAACAATGTGATAACGCACACCTGGCAAATCCTTCACACGACCACCGCGTAT
>CAILMA010000070.1 GCA_903835145.1 uncultured Bacteroidota bacterium | reverse complement strand
TTATTTTATATTTATATTTTAATATACAATTATCCAACGAGTCCGGTGCAAGATGCTCAGCAAATAGCTGATAAGGGTTTAGCTTCAGGAAGTATTCTGATGCTCCTAAGCTGTCACCTGCCTCAGAAAGGCTGTCAATCATAAAAAAATAACTCATGCTTGTTTGCCTGTACGCCGTGCCTATTTCAGTTAACTCTGCTGTGCTCAATGTGTCAGCATTGTAGGGAGTTTTGTCGCTTATTTGAGCAAATAAATTAGTAGTGCATGATGTGTACACCAAAATTAAAAGGAAAGATAGTCGCATGGCTTTTTATTTAAGTGGATATTAATAGTACATTTCCTTCTTCCTCACGTCCCTCTGGTCCAAGGGTCTCCCTTGGTCCCAAACCACATGAAGCGTTCCGCAACTCTTATTGCTTCACAAACTCCACCCGTCGATTTTCCGCTCGGCCCTCAGCTGTATCATTGCTGCGCAGGGGGTGGGTAGCCCCAAAACCCTTGCTGGTGAGGCGTTCTGACGCCACACCGGCAGCCACAAGTGCTGCTTTAACGGCCTTTGCCCTGTCCTCTGATAGCTTCTGGTTGCCTGCTGCCGTGCCCCCACTATCGGTGTGGCCATCTATTTCCAATTTTATCGTGGGGTTAGCGGTAAGCCATTCTGCAAACTGGCTCACAAACTCCCTGCTATCCTGTTCTATAACCGACTTGCCAGTTTCAAAGTGTATCGCATGGGTTATCCACTTCTTGTCCGTCAACAGCTTATTAAATTGCGGCGTGCTGTCATCTCTGTCATATAAAACATAGAAGTATAATTTAAGCTCGCTTTGCTCGGATGGCAACCATTTTGTACTTGAATTTCCAGCTCTCCAATTAATTGCATCCGATTTACTCATTTTACAATTATAATCGGCCAATTCCATTACCAAAAGCCGTTCCGGATCGGTTCTTGATGACCTTGTCAGTTCATTTGCCCACCATTCATCAAATTTTTTTCTGTCGTGCGACTCGGCAATAAAAATTGGTTTAACCGGGCAATGTTTTTTTACTGCATACTTAATATTATTAATAGTCGACGGCGCAACGGGTTGGTGTTCTATTTGTTCACTTATGTCAAACCTGATGTATTTTCCCCTCGCAATATATTCCTGCACATCTATCGTGTGGTCGTGGGCATGGGCATTCCAGTAAAACATAAGGCCATAAGTGCTCGCATCAGCCTGCCCCGTCAATACTGCTTTTTTCAGCAAGGGGAGGTAAAAGCTGTGGTGGGCATGGTCATGAATAGCAATCAAACTTGCAGGTAGAGAGCCATCCTCGAGTGACGGCCAACCATTTTTTTTCACATAATTGTACAGGTAATCAAAGTGAATGCTGTCTATTCTTTGAGCTACATCGGTAAGTAATTTGGAGAATGAAGGATCAGAAGCCTGTTCAAAACTGTTTCGTATTTCCTGGTCTTCATCCTTCATTTCTTTAAAACGATAATAGGCTGCTGATCTCGGGGCGTAATACGCAGGCACGTAGCGGGCCAAGAATTCTTTTCGTGCCGCAGTTGTTATTTTATATTTATATTTTAATATACAATTATCCAACGAGTCCGGTGCAAGATGCTCAGCAAATAGCTGATAAGGGTTTAGCTTCAAGAAATAATTGGATGCACCTACACTGTCGCCTGCCTTTGAGAGGCTGTCAATCAAATAAAAATAACTCATCGAGGTGAGGCGATATGCTGAATCCAATTCCCGCTGCTCACT
>CAILMA010000069.1 GCA_903835145.1 uncultured Bacteroidota bacterium | reverse complement strand
GTCGTAAGCAAGCACTGGTAAGAACGCAACTAACTCTTTGACGGCGTTTTCAGGGTTAGATTCATTTGGCGCAAGTCCAATCCCATACTCAGACAGTTGCCGTAACGCACGGGTGGGAGCAAAATCAAACACAAAACAGATTGGCTTTAGAACTTCTTCTTCATTTGGATTGTCACCGTTTGGATTCTTGATTGACCAAGGTGATTGCACACGGAACGCAGCTTGAAAGTAAGTTTCAGGAGATTTCAGATTGCGCAGCATCAGAATTGATGACCACTGCGAGACTGTTACTCCTGTAGTTAGTTTGCCACAGGAAAGCGTAATCGTTTTGCTATCAAAGCCACTCCCAATCGCATTGCGTACAGGAGGGAGCGCTTCTAGGCCAATACCTGCTGCAGCCCCAGCAGCGACAAGCACCTTATAGTCATGCCAAAAAGTGTTTTGTCGCTCAGCAAGTAAATTAGCCATTGCATGACAGGCCGCTACATTTGGCATAAACCAAAATGAGTGTTGTAGATATGGTAATAGGCGTACATCTGAATAAGGAAACGGTGGACGTGTCCCCGCCCTCAACAACTCTGTAGTTTGAGGAATGTGACCGCCGCGAATAATATCTAGCCACTTCTGCACGTCAGTTTTGTATTTGAACTGTGCAGTTGTATCTGTGCCATTTGCTTCAAAAAATGTATTTAGATCAAACTCATCAAACTCACCGCCACTAGCTACAGCCAGTAGTTCATCTGGCATTTGGTATGTCAGCAATCTCATTTGAGGCAATGCTGCGTAAGGATTGCGTTTGTTAGGAAAGTTAGCAGTAAAGGCCTCTTTGGCTCGTTGCTCATCCGTGTAAGTCCAGTTGAAGATTTGTTCTTCAATAAACTCGCCAGACGCTAATGCCTTAAATGGCGTACCTGAAAGATACAAATATGCCTTTGTAGTAATTGGCAAGAAGTCTGTTTCTTTTGGCAAGGGCTCGTTTAGGTCTGCGATCTTGTCCTGAAACTTGTTTGAGTCTTCTAGAAGTTGCTCATCCTTTTGAATAAGTTCTTCGTCAGAAGCAAAAAGCTCTCTTGCAGATTCACGCCAAGCACCAAAATGGTATTCATCAAATGCAACTAGATCCCAATTTATTAGGTGTAGCCATTCATTTTTTGTCTTGATGTTGCCGTTTGTGTCGCGTCCAAGTAGGTCTTGAAATGAACCAAAATACACTACAGGCTTTTTCCTATCTATCTGTGTTGGATCTCCCTCTGATGCTCGCGACAGGTATTGCCAACCATCAAAGTCTTTGTGGTTTTCTAAATCAGATTGCCATGCATCTTCTACAGCAGGCTTGAAGGTAACTATTAGCACACGCTTCGCTTTCATCTTTTTGGCAAGCTGGTAAGTTGTAAACGTCTTACCAAAGCGCATTTTGGCATTCCATAAAAATCTTGGGGCTGCATTTTTATCTTCTGCCCAGATTGATGTGAAATAGTCATATGTCTTATCAACTGCGGCAGCTTGTTCATCACGCATTCCAAATGTTTCGTGATGTGTACCGCTTACACGTTGCCCTGTACTTAACTCCATGTGTACGGTTTTTACATCTCTTAGTGTGCAACGCACCCACTCAAGCATTGGATTCTCAAATCCTTTACGAACGAGAGCAGCACGAACTTCATGATCACTGAAAATTGAACCGTCATCACGTGCAGCATCGCCATCAAATTCAATACGATAGTTTTTAATAGCCGCTGTTCTAAGTTGTTCAGCAACTCGCTGCTGAACATTGCGAGTTGTTTGCCCAATCTTGAGTAAACCAGCATGTGCTTTATCCTCAATGCTATAGGCGTAAACACGAGGCCGTGCCTCTGGCTTTGGTGAGAGAATCTCCTCAACTGGCCTACTCATCGCTCTCATCCACAATGGTGTCCATTGGACGAATGACTGACTCAACATATTCAATTTCGTCATTAGTCAGCTTATATTTCTTATATAAACCCTCATCAGTCCACTCTTGATTCCATAATTGCACTGGCACCCAAAGGTATGTTTGACGAAGGGCATCCTGTGTAATTTTGCGCAATGAAACAATAAATCTAAAGAACTTGGTTTTGTAATATGTTTGGAGGCTTATTGCTTCTGATTCGCTGTCAACCCAAAATGCAATGAATGTTTGAGTTGCGACAGACGGTGGTGCTGCCAACCAAGGTTTACCTAAAACTGAATCAGGAATTTTTTGACCGCCATCAGAACCAGCTTTAGGCACTAATAACTTCCATTTATCAATGAGGTGTGCGTTCTTAGTTATCTCAGAACGTGCTACATAACCGACATCACGCCTACCACTTCGTACGTAGTAGAGAGAAATATCTCTGGCTCTTTTGCGAGCATGAAATCCCTCAAAATTCGTAGCGATACCAAAAGGTGTATCCGCAGTCAAAATTTCAGTGATTGATGTTTCGCCAACTTCACGTACTTTACGTAAAATTTGAGCAGCTCTGGGATCGCGTACGAATACATCAAACTCATCTAGCTGGCGTAAAGATTGTGTATTCTCTTCACCTCGTATTACTGTGACATCGCATTGTCCACGGTGGTCGCCAGACCAAAGGAAGCGGAATTTTTCAAGCTAGTTGTCGCCTAAATGCGGCTTAAGCTGCTTTTTTGATCAG
>CAILMA010000068.1 GCA_903835145.1 uncultured Bacteroidota bacterium | reverse complement strand
GATGAGCGGTGTTTTTACCGGCGGTTGCGCCGCCGGCTATGGATATTCAGCCACCTTCGGGGCTGCGCGGTGTAGAGGAGATTGTTTAGCGGTTTGTTGCGGGCTGGCAGGTTCGTTTTTTGACGGGCGTTGCAAACGCCGGGCCGGGGCATCCCGATTGCAAATCGGGACGAGCGTAAGTTTATTGTCTGAATTAGGATTTTTAGGATTTACAGGATAGAAAGGATTCCCGGTGGGGATTGAGCTCTTTCAGGGTTGTCTCATGACGGGCGTTGCAAACGCCATTCCGGGGCATCCCGATTTCAAATCGGGACGAGCGTGATTATATCCGTTATAAACGCGTACGAGCGTGAGAGGACGAGGGGTAAGAGCGTGAGCGGACGAGGGGTGAGCTTGGGTATATGTATATGGTGGGTTGTTTCCAAAGGCGGTGCCTGGAAATGTATATTTGATGAAGTGTTTAGGTCGTTTTAAAGGGTGAGTAAGCTGCTTTCTGCCATTAATTTGTCCTTATTGATAGAGACCACGCCTACTTCTTCGCACACGAGTCCACCTGCGAGATTAGATATTTCTGCCATCAGGTTTGTATCTCCTGTTAGCGCATAAATCAAGGCTGCAGTAGCAATTACTGTGTCTCCTGCCCCTGAAACATCGGCAATATTGCGGATGTGCGAAGGGATAACGGCAGCACTGGCATCGGAAGCGTAAAAAACTCCTTTTTCAGAGAGCGTGATGAAGGTGACCTGGTGTTGTAGTACCTCGTGCAGCTTCGCGTGCACGTCGTTTAACTCAGCGAGGTCGGTTTTTTCGAGCGGGAGGTTGAGGCCTTCTTTTACTTCTTTCAGGTTTGGTTTAAATATGGTTACCCCTTTGTAAGCGAGGAAGTTTTTCTTTTTGGGGTCAACAGCAGTTATTATGCCTATTTCGCGGCAATGCGCTGAGATCCGGTTGATGACGTTTTCTTTAAGTACACCTTTATTATAGTCTTCGAAGATGACAACATTGGGTTTTACCCGTTGTATAAAACGAAGTACCATATCAATAAAGGGGTGTTCTTCTTCGAGGTACAGGTCGTCGGTTGTTTCTTCATCGAGCCTAAGCATCTGCTGATTGCGTGCAAGTACTCTCACTTTGGTGGTTGTAGGGCGCTGTGGGCTTTGCATGATAAGACTTGTGTCAATACCGGCTTCATTGGCTAACTGAATAAGGGTATCACCTTCTTTGTCGGTACCGACTACACTTGCAAGGGAAACAGCGGCACCGAGTGCGCGGCAGTTGACTGCGACGTTTGCTGCGCCACCGAGACGGCTTTCTCTTTTATTTATGGCAACAACAGGCACGGGTGCCTCCGGAGAAATACGTTCTACACTACCCCACCAATAATTATCGAGCATTACATCGCCAACCACAAGTACGTGGAGGCTATTCATATCACTGAATATTTTTTGAAGATCTGATTTGTTCATTTACCTCTTTTGAGAAAAGTAATATATAGGTATACCTGACAACACTATGAGCAACCCAAAACCTGCATATTCTGTTTTTGTAAACAGTAATACAATACAGATGAAGGCAGCCATGAGTATATATAGCAAAGGTATGAAAGGATAACCGAATGCTTTATATGGCCGGGGGCGGTCGGGCTGGGTTTGTCTTAATTTAATAATGCCAGCTATAGTAAGGATATAGAATAAGAGAACGGTAAAGACAATATAGTCGAGCAAGTTGCCATACTGGCCGCTGAGGCAGAGGCCGGAAGCCCAGAGGCACTGCATCCATAGCGCTTTGGCGGGCACTCCTTTATCGTTGAGGGTACCGGCGCTTTTGAGGAACAAGCTGTCTTTAGCCATGGTATAGTACACTCTTGCACCAGAAAGGATGAGGCCATTGTTGCAACCGAAGGTGGACACCATGATGAGTAATGCAATGATTTTAGCACCACCAGAGCCAAATATTTTGAGGGCGGCAGCTGTAGCTACCCTATCGCTTGGCGCATGGGCTATCTCGCTGATGCTCATAACGTGGAGGTACATGAAGTTCATAGATACATATAATAATGTAACTACGAGGGTACCAATGAAAAGGCTAAGGCCAATGTTACGCTCGGGGCGTTTGAGTTCGCCGGCTATGAAGGTAACGCTGTTCCAGGCATCGCTGGAGAAAAGAGCGCCTACCATGCCACTGCAAATAGCGGCTATGAGCGCCGCACCACCGAGTGACTCGTGGGTAATAACTTTAATATCACCACCGATTGCTACTGCCTGAAAGGGGTTTTGCCAGTTGGCCTGCCAAATAGAATGGTCGGTAAACAAGATATAGCCGAAAAGGATGAGTGCTGCAATGGCCACAACTTTAGTGAAAGTAAAGAAGAACTGGATCCACTTACCGCTTTTAACCCCTTGCGTATTAATGAAGGTGAGCAAGACAATGATGGCAATACCCACCAGCTGTGCCGCTGTGATGTGGAAGCCGGTTGATGCACCGATGAGGATGTTACCATCGCCGAGTTGTGGGAACAAGTAACCGGCGAACTTACCAAAGGCTACACCCACAGCCGCTATAGTACCTGTTTGGATGACTGCGAAGAATGACCAGCCGTAGAGGAAACCAAAAAACTTACCAAAAGCCTCGCGGAGATAAACGTATTGGCCGCCAGCTTGCGGAAACATACCACTGAGCTCGCCATAGCTTAGTGCGGCAGTGAGGGTAATGAAACCGGAAAGCAACCAGACAATGATAAGCCATCCTGAGCTACCGAGGCTCCTTGCAATATCGCTACTTACAATAAATATACCCGACCCTATCATGGAGCCAATAACTAGTAATGACCCATCGAGCAAGGTAAGGGAGCGATGGAAGGAAGCTTTATTTTCCAAATCTATGTTTTAAGAATAAAGATACTATTTTTTCTTACCGTCGGTTTCACTCTTTGCGAGTGCGTTCATACCGTCAATCACGTCTTTAGTGATTTCGAGTTGTTTATTGGCAAACATGATAGTGGAGCCGCCAGCAGACGAGTAAGAAAGGATATAATCGTATTTTTTATCCTTGTTGTATGTTTCGAGGAAAGAATCAAGTTTCTTTTTAATTTCTTTTTGAAAGTCTTCCCTTTCTTTGAGTAACTGGTCTGTGAGCGACTGTTTGCGGCCCTCCAGGCTTTGCTGCATGAGCAGAAGTTGCTTTTGAGCAGACTCTATTTCGCTTTGTGACATAGACTGCGACTGTGCTCTTTTTTGCATTGCTTCACCCTTGCTTTGCATCTGCTGGTAGCTTTGTTCCAGCTCTGCTTCCATTTGCGCCTGACGTCCTTTAAATTCTTCGTTGCGTTTTTTCAGCAGTTCGTAATGCGACTCAAGAGAGTCGATATTTACATATGCGATTCTGACACCGGAAACCAAGCCTGACGCGTTAGCTGCCGGAGCGGAGCCGCTATTGTTTTTTTTATAGTCGCATGCCGACAAAAACAGAAGGATACCCAAGAGGGAAATACCGCTAAACATTAAAGAAAAGTTCCTCATCTGAAATCAACTTTATTTTCTGCATCAAAAGTAATGGTTTGTTTGATAGTTTGAATAGTCGAAAATCTAAGCTTTTGCCAAAAGATTTTGGTGAAACTGGGATTGTGGAAAAGTCAATTAATAGCCATTTTAGAAAATGGCATGTAAAAAATGAAAGTAAAGGGGTACTTTTAAGTGCTGTTTGTGCCCCACATGTAGCAGCAGAACAAACAACAAAAATGCCGGCGATGAAAAATGTGGCCAAACTCACATTATTTATATTTTATAGCTTATTGTTTATCAGCACTTTAAATGCAAAAAGTGTAACAGACTCAACCCGATATGGCAATAAAAGTGCTGTTAACGTTGTAAAACAAACTATAGATAGCCCCATTGCTGCTGCAACGGTACTGGGAGCGCAAGCCGACAGCGCTGCAGCAAAGGAAAAAGCCGAAAGCACAAAG